>JALHOX010000275.1 GCA_022842805.1 Phycisphaerae bacterium
GGCCGGTCTCTGGGGGGCGACCACCGCGGCGCACGAAGCGACGCGATTCACGCTGCAACTGAAAGTTCGTCCGTTACGCATGGGCATCGGCGCTTGGTAGGATACGAGGCGGCGAGTTCGTTCAAACTCTATTGTTGCCTTTTCGCCGACGCGACTCAACGCGATTTTCTGCATGGACCGACACGCGCTGGAATGCTTGGACTTTGCGGGCGTCAACGCCCTGCTGGCCCGCTATGCGCTCTCGCCGCTGGGTCACAATCTGGCCGAACGCATCCAGCCGGTGGCCAAGCTCAACCTGATGCAGCGCTGGCTGGCGCAGGTTGTGGAGCTGGCGAAGCTGCGTGAGACGCGCGGATTGCCGCCCTTTTCCGATGTATTCGACATTCGCGCGCTGGTCGAGCGGTGCGCTCCGCCGCTGCGGATCACGGTCGACGATATGTCGCGGATTCGGGGGACTCTGGCGGCGACGCACGCGCTCTGCCGTTATCTGCACGAACTGCCGCCCGACGCGCCCGAGATCGCGACGCTTGCCGGTCGCATCGGCGATTTCCACACGCTGGCCGAGCGCATTACCAAGGTGATCGACGAGCGCGGCGAGGTGCGGACCGAGGCCAGCCCCAAGCTGGGCCGCATCCGGGCCGATATGCAGGCGGCGCAGGAGCGCATCAGCCGTGCGGTGGACGACCTGCTTCGCGAGCCGTGGGTGCGGCGCATTTTGCAATATCCGAATCCGACGTCGCATAACGACCGGGTCGTGCTGCCGCTGAAGACCGAGTATCGCGGGCGACTGCCGGGCATCATTCATCGCACGTCGGACACCGGCGCGACGATTTATGTCGAACCGGCGGTGGTGGTTGAGTTGAACAACCGCATCGCCGATCTGAAGATCGCCGAGAATGAGGAGATCAACCGGCTGTTGTGGGACCTCGCGCACGAGGTCCACATCAACGCCGAGCCGATCACGCAGACGATCGAGGCGTTGGCGCTGCTCGACCTCGTGGCGGCGAAGGTGCGCTTCGCGGATGACTTCGAGCTGCGCGTGCCGCTGCTGGTCGATGAGCCGGTGCTCGACGTGCGCGGTGCGCGGCACCCGCTGCTGATGGAGTTGTTCCGCAGCCGCGCGGCCGCCGCGGGCGAACCGGCGCAGGAGGTCGTTCCGATCGATTATCGATTGGGACTCGACTTCAAAATGATGCTGCTGACCGGGCCGAACACCGGCGGCAAAACCGTCGCGCTCAAGACGATCGGCCTGCTGGTTTACATGGTGCAATCGGGCATTCCGGTGCCGGTCGCGCCGCTCTCGCGGATGGGCGTCTTCAGCAATGTGCTGATCGACATCGGCGATGAGCAGAGCATCGAGCAAAATCTCAGCACTTTTAGCGCGCACCTGCTGCGACTGATGGAAACGCTCGAACGGGCCGGCCCGCGGACGCTGGTGCTGATCGACGAACTCGGCGCGGGTACGGACCCGGATGAAGGGGCGGCGATCGGCGCGGCGATTCTGGAAGAGCTGCTTCGCAAAGACGCGCGCACCATCGCGACGACGCACCTCGGCGCGCTGAAGCGCTTCGCACTGACCCACCCCGAAGTCGAAAATGCCTCGGTGGACTTCGATATCGAGACACTGCGACCGACCTATCACTTGCGGATCGGCGAGCCCGGTCGCTCCAACGCGATTCACATCGCCCATCGGCTGGGCATGCCGAAACGGCTGGTGATCGCGGCGGAGCGGAACCTCTCGAAGCAGGCCCGGGCGCTGCGCGACGCGCTGGACGGTACTGCCGCGGTGAAGCGGGCCGCAGAGCAGGCTCGCGAAGAGGCCAAGGTAGCCGAGCTCGCGGCGCACAAGGCCGCCGCCGCCGCCGAACGCGAGCGCGCCCGCTTGCAACAGCAGCAAAGCGACTATGCGACGTGGGTGCAGCGGGTGGTCCATTTGCGGCCCGGCGACGCGGTGCGCGTGCGCGGGTTCGATCGCGACGGCAAGGTGGTGAAGATGCGGATCGATCTGCATCGGGCCGAGGTCTCGCTCGACCGCTTCAGCATCGAAGTGCCGCTGGGCGATCTGCTTCCCCCCGAAGCCCCGCCGCCACCGCCGCGCCCCGTCGCTGCTGTGCCGCCGAAGCCGCCGCGCGAGGCGAAGCCGCAACGCGAAGGGAATCGGCCCGCCGCGGTACAATGCGGCGGCGATGGAAAGGGCGCGACGCGCCGTCCGCAGCACCAGCCCAAGCCGGGCCTGAGCGACGACGAATGCCTCTCCCTGACGCCCGGCGACGCGGTGTATGTGAAGCGGTTCCATCGGCGCGGGCATGTCGTGCGCGTGCTGGCGGCGAAGAAGGTTGTAGTGGTGAACGTCGGCTTGCTGGAAGTGGAGTCGCCGTTTTCAGGGCTTGCGCCGCCGAACACCGCGCCGTCGCCTAAGGCAGGCTAGTTCGCGGCGTGGCGGTCAGCGGCTCGCCGACCGCTCCGTTCGAATCGCGTCAGGCACGCAGGTAATCGGTTTCGGCGAATAGCGTCTCGGCAAAATAGCTGCTGCGCACGAAAGGCCCGCTGGCGACCGCACCAAAGCCCAGCTCGCGGGCGACATCGGCGAGGCGATCAAACTCTTCCGGCGTGTAGTAGCGCTCGACCGGGAGATACTTCTCGTCGCCGGGACGCAGATATTGGCCGATCGTGATCATCTCGCAGTCGTAGGCGCGCAGATCGCGCATCGTCTGCACGAGTTCGTCCCACGTCTCGCCCAGGCCGACCATCAGGCCGCTCTTGGTCTTGATCCGCGGGTCGATCTCCTTCGCGGTTTTCAGCACGCCCAGCGTGCGCTCGTAGCGGGCCGCGGGGCGGGCCTTCTTCTGCAAGCGGGCGACCGTCTCGATGTTGTGGTTATAGACCTCGGGCCGAGCGCGCACGACGATCTCGATCAGCTCGCGACGCCCGTGGAAATCGGGCACCAACACCTCGATCGTCGCGTGCGGCAGCTTTTCGCGCGTGGCGGTGATGCAATTCGCGAAGTGCGTCGCGCCTTCGTCTTCGAGGTCGTCGCGGGCGACGCTCGTGATCACGACGTGCCGCAGGGCGAGGTGCGCCGCGGCCTCCGCCAGGCGCTGCGGCTCTTCGAGATCGGGGGCCTGCGGCTTTTTCGTGCCGACGGCGCAAAAGCCGCAGCGGCGCGTGCATTCGTCGCCCAGCACCATGAAGGTGGCCGTGCCGCGCGACCAGCATTCGGTGAGATTGGGGCAGCGGGCTTCGACGCAGACTGTGTTCAGCTTCAGCCCGTTGATCAGCTTGCGCGTTTCGAGCATCTGCTCGGTCGGCATCGGCCGCTTGAGCCAGGGCGGCAGGCGGCGCTGACGCGGCGCAGATTCGGCGGCGGAACCAAGAACCGGGAGCGAACGTTCGAGCGACATAGTTCGAAGATGATAGGGGCGAAATCGCGGGAAACGAAGCTGTCGGCGATCGGATCAGATCAGCCCGCGCCCGCCGTCGATCGGCAGAATGACGCCCGTCACATAATCGCCCTCGGCCAGCAGGTAATGCACGGCGGCGGCGATGTCGGCGGCGCTGCCCGCGCGGCCCAGCGGAATTCGCCGGGTGAAGCGTTCGCGCGTGGCGGCGTCGTAGTCTTCCGGCCACTCGGCCACCCCGGGGGCGACGCCGCAGACGTTGACCTCCGGTGCGAAGGCCCGGGCCAGCGTGCGCGTCAGCGTGTCGAGCGCGCCCTTCGAGACGATGTAGGCCAAATGATCCGGCCAATGCCGCGCGACGGCGGCGTCGCACAAATTGATGATCCTGCCGCGAGCGGCCTTGAGCGGGCCGCGTGCGGCGTGGGCCAGTTGGAGCGGGGCAGTCAGGTTGGTTTGCAGGGTCTCGTTCCAGCGATCGAGCGAAAAATCGTCGAGGGTCATGCGCTCGAAAGCCGATGCGTTGTTGATCAGAATGTCGAGCCGGCCGAAGCGGGCCAGCACCTCCTCCACCAGACGCGACGGGGCTGCGGGGTCGGCGAGGTCGGCCGCGAAGGCCCCCGCCGCTACGCCGAGCCTGCTGCACTCCGCGACGGTAGCGGCGGCTTCGTCGGCCGAAGATCGATAGTGAATCGCCACGTCGCACCCGGCCTGGGCGAGGCGCAGCGCGATCGCGCGGCCGACGCGCTTCGCGCCGCCGGTGACCAGAGCCGTTTTTCCGCGCAGTTCCATGGGGGGAGGATAACAGTGTCATTCGCCGGCTTACGCCATTCCCAAAAAACACACCGGCGGCGGGTCGCAATAAACCCGTCGCAGGTGGCTCGTTGGAGATCGCCTTGGCGACGTCACCTCGTCGCGCCCGGGCGGTCGTTTTCTCGGGTTCGCCGGCGACCGGTCGATCGCGTGGGCGTTCCCGTATTCCTGGACACGCAAACCAGCGTCCCAGGTAGTCGCTTCCTGTTCATTCTTTGATACGGATCGGCAGGCCCGGCGCTTCACTAAAATCCGTCGCTAATCGTGCGAATGTGTCCGGCGTCGGTCGGCCCCGACGGCGGCATGGCGAATTTGCCGCCATAGGACCAAGATGGTCGGAAAGGTGAACTCCGCTGGATCTTCGATCGACAAGCAATCGACCGGGCGAGTTATCCGCCGCCGAGGGTTCGTTGTGGCTCGCGCTTGAGCTTTCGACGCTGGCAGGCAGCGTGGCGCTATTTAGCCCGGATGGCACGACCGTCGCCGAGCACTCGCTGCCGCCGGCGCTGCGCCGCACGGGGGCGTTGCTGCCGCAGATCGCGGCGCTCTACCGCACGCTCGGGCGCACGCCGCGACAAACCGCCGGCGTTGCCGTTTCGATCGGGCCGGGCAGCTTCACGGGCCTGCGGACCGCCTGCACGATTGCCCGCATGCTTCGTTCGGCAATCGGCTGCGCGGTTGTCGGGATTCCGTCCTTTGAAGTGCTGGCGATCGCGTGGGGCCGCACGCTGCGCACAGCCGGCGAGGGGCCGATCGCCGCGGTGCGCGACGCCCGCCGCGGTCAGGTTTACGCCGCCACGCTGCGCACCAGCGCCCCCGACGGCGCGTGGGAGTCGTCCGAAGTTCGCTGCGTCGCGGCGGCCGACTGGCTGTCGACAAATGACGGGGTCGCCGCCGTCATCAGCGACGACCCGCTCGAAAAGCAAGCAACCGGTTGGGGCCCCGTCGGCGAGCGATTTGTGCGCGTCGCGCCGTCGGCGACGGAGGTGGCCCGGGCGGCGGCGCTGCGCATCGCGCGGCGCGAGTTCCTCGCGCCCAATGAAATCGTCCCGAAGTATGTGCGGCCGCCGGAATGCGAAGAGGTGTACGAGGCCAAGCGGGCGGCGGCGATCGCCAAGCGCGGACCGTAGACGAACGCTCGCCCGCTATCCGGGCCGCTCGCCTTCCGGCGGATCAGGTCGCTGGGCGTCGCGCAGCAGTTCATCGCCCATCTCAATGTCCGCGTCGGTGACGCGGGCCGACGCCCAGACATCGGTCATCTCGGTCTCTTCCCCGCCGACCTTCTCCTCGGTCACGCGCCGCCCGATGCGCAGCAGCAACAGTCCCCCCAGCACGAAAATCAGAATCGCCACGCCCGCCAGAATGGTGGTCAACAGCACCGCGCTCAGCCGGCGCGTCTGCTTGCCGATCAGGTCTTCCTCGGTGCCGGTGGGAGACAGCGGGACGGGGCGGGCGGCGAAGTAGAGCGCGATCGCGAAGAGCGACAACAAGGCCAGGAACATCGTCATCAGCGCCGCGCGGCCCGCCCAACCAGCTTTGTCGCGGCTCAACGCGCACCTCGCGCCGCATTGCTCCAGCCCAAGCCGGCCCGGACGTCGCTCGGGTCTTCCTCGCGCAATTCCTCGGCGATCCGTCGCACGTTCGCCGAAATCGTTTTGGGCGTCTCGACGCGCACCACGGCCAGCAGATCGCCGGTCCGGCCGGTGCGCGGGTCGTGCAGCCCGCGTTCGCGCAGCCGGAGCTTCGCCCCGCTGCTGGTGCCCGGAGGGACCTTCAGGACGACTCGTTCGCCGCCCAGCGTGGGCAGCTCGATCTGCGCCCCGAGCAGCGCCTCCCAGATGGCGACCGGCACGTCGATCAACAGGTTTAATTCCTCGCGTCGAAACCAGGCGTGCGGCAACACGCGGCACAAGATCATCAGATCGCCGCGGCCGTCGGCGCCAAAGTTGCCCTTGCCCGCCACGCGAATCCGCTGACCGTCGCGAACCGCCGGCGGGATCTTCACGCGGATTTCTTCCGAGCGGTTGCCGCTGGTGAGCACGACGCTGCGCGAGGTGCCGTGTGCCACC
>JALHOX010000276.1 GCA_022842805.1 Phycisphaerae bacterium
GGTCGGCGGCCTGGCCAAGGACGATCACGGTTTGGCGCTTGTCCATGGCAAGGTTGGCGAGTTGATCGGCGCGGCTGTTGAATTCTCGCCGCACGTGCTGGACCTGCCAGCGGTCGAATTTCAGCAGGCGACGCTGGGCCTCTTCGTAGAGCTTGGCGAGGGCCGGGTTTTTGACGCGGTATTCGCCGGTGAGCTGGCGGACCAGCAACTCGCTGTCGGAGCGCAGTTGCAGGCGCACCTTGCCGAAGGCTTGGGCGTGTTCGAGGGCGTGGAGCAGGCCCATGTACTCGGCGACATTGTTGGTCTGCGTGCCGAGGAAGAAGCCGGCCTCAAACAGCGGGGCGTCGGCGGCGCTGTCGATGATGACCACGCCGGCGCCAGCGGGCCCCGGGTTGCCGCGTGAGCCGCCGTCGAAGTGGATCAGCAGCTCCTGCTGTTTCTTGCTCACGGCGCGGTTCTCCGCGGAAACGAATCGCGTCGAGTCGGCTCACTTCACCGTGAGGATACGACCGCAATTCTTACACAGATGCAAATCGTCGCGAGTCGTGAGCGCGTTGGCCACTTCGGCGGTGACGGTCAGGAAGCAGCCGCCGCAGACGAATTCGTCGCGGCGCGGGTGGGTGCGTTCGACCGTCGCCAGGACTTCGCCGTCGAAGTGTTCGCTGAGGCGGTCGAACGTGCGCACCGTATCGGGCGGCAGCGAAGCCGCCACCTTGGCCCGCTGCGCCTGCAATTCTCCCAGGCGGGTGTCGAAGCTCTTCCGGGCCTGGGCGGCCTGGTCGACGAGCTCCTCGCGCCGCGATTCCTCGGATTGCAACTGCTGCAGGCGCTGCTGCAGCGCGGCCTGCTGCGTTTCGACGGTCTGCAAGCGGGCCAAGGCTTCGGTCTCGAGCCGCGAGAGGTCGGCCTTGTCGTTGTTGAGCTGCTTGAGGACCGCCGCATATTCCTTGTTGGTGCGGACGGCGTTGAGTTGTTCGCGGTCTTTCTGGATGCCGGCGGTGCGGGCTTTGACGTCGACGTCGAGGGAATTGAAATCCATCTGGGCGCGCTGGATTCCGGCCTTCTCAGCCTCGACCGATTTTCGCAACTCGGCCAGCTTCTTCTCCTGGGCGGAGACGACCCCCTCTTTGCGGCGAAGCTGCCGTTTGATGTCGACGATTTGGTGTTCGATTTCCTGAAGTTGTCGTAAAGCGTCGCGGGCGGCGCCCATTCACGCCCTCCATCGTCCATCCGAACGTATGCGATTATCAATGGACGCGAGAGAAGCTCGCGTCGACTATCGTCTCTATTATGCGGTGAAGGCGCGCTTTGGGCAAACGGCGCGCTATCGTCGCGGCGTGTGGAGGCTCGTTTCAGAAATGTCGGGAATCGAATCGGGATGGTGGAATCTTGCCGCCGGCGGGATTCGCGGGCTGGTCGCGCTGATGGTCGCCGTGGGTGGAACTAGCGCTGTGATCGCGACGGAGCCGCCGGCGATGTCGTCGGCCCGGCGCACGCCGATCGTGAACGTGGTGGAGCGCTGTCGCGACGCGGTGGTCAACATCAGCACGACGAAGATCGTGAACACGCGCGCGTATCGCGATGTATTTGAGTTCGGGTTTCCGCGCGTGCGACAGCGCGCCGTGGAGAGCGTCGGCTCTGGCTTTGTCGTCCATGAAAGCGGGCTGATCGTCACAAACGCCCATGTCGTGGCGCAGGCGGCCGATATCAAGGTGATCTTTCCTGATGAGAAGACCTACGCCGCTGAACTGCTGGCGAGCGATCCAAAGCACGATCTGGCGGTGTTGAAGGTGGATGCGGGGCGCGATCTGCCCTTTCTCCGGCCCAGTCGCGGCGATGATCTGATGATCGGCGAGACGGTGGTCGCGATCGGTAATCCGCTGGGGCTGGGCCACTCCGTCAGTGCGGGGATCGTCAGTGCGCTACGCCGCGATCTGGAGATCGGTCCGCAGTTCAGGCTCGAAGGGCTGATCCAGACCGATGCGCCGATCAACCCCGGCAACTCGGGCGGACCGCTGCTGAATATCGAGGGGCAACTGATCGGCGTGAATACGGCGATTCGCGGCGACGCGCAGAGCATCGGCTTTGCGATCCCGGTCGATCGCATCTGGGAACTGTTGCCGAGCATGCTCGATTTTGAGAAGCGCGACGGCGTCGGCATCGGACTGGAGGTCGACGGACGCGATGTGCGGATTACCAAAGTGCGGCCGGCCGGACCGGCGGAAAGCGCCGGGCTGCGGATCGGCGATCGCATCACGGCGATCGATGCCAAGCAGACGCGCGACGGAATTGACTATTACGCGCAGCTGGCCCGCAAAGCCGCCGGACAGCCGGTGAAGCTCTCTGTGTTGCGCGACAACCGGGCGATGGAGCTGCAACTGGCGCTGCAGCCGCTGCCGCCGCCCGACGGTGCGGCGTTGGCGTTGCGGAAGCTGGGCGTGAATGTGCTGGAGGTGCCCGACGACATCGCGCAGCGGAACAACGTGCCCAGCTATGCCCGCGTGATGATCGACTCGGTGCAATCGCGCAGCCCGGCGGCGGAGGTCGGCCTGCGGCGGGGCGATTTCATCATCGGCATCGGCCGCGGCCCGATTTCGACGCTCGACGGGCTGGGGCGAGCGCTCGACCCCCTGAATTCGGGGGACGACGCCATCGTCTACATCCTGCGGTGGCAGGACGACCCGCCCAGCAAATGGGTCGCAGAAATGACTGTGCGATGAATGACGCGGGAGCTGATGCGCCAGGCGGCGGAGCGGGCCATCACGCCGGAGAAGGATCGTCCGGGCCGCACCGGCGGCGCGAGCGCTATCGCGGGACGCATCCGCGCAACTTTTCGGAGCGATACAAAGAGCTCGGGGCAGCGCCCGATTCGGAGATTCACGCTCATATCCGCGCTCAGGGGCGCACGCCGGCGGGTACGCATCGCCCCGTGATGGTCGATGAGGTTCTTGCGGCGCTGAAGCCGCAAGGGGGGCATGTGGTGGCGGACTGCACGCTCGGATTTGGTGGACACGCGGAGCTGCTGCTGTCGCGGATCGGTCCGGGCGGGCGGCTGCTGGGGCTTGATATCGACGAAACGACGATCAGCGCGACGCAAGCGCGGCTTACGGCGCTTGGATTTGGCGAGCTGCTGGCCGTGCGGCGTTCGAATTTCGCGGGCCTGGCCAAGTTCATCGGCGAGCCGCTTTGGAGCGGGGAGCGCGCGGCGGTCGAGGGGTTTAACCTGATCTTCGCCGACCTGGGTGTGTCGAGCATGCAGATCGACAATCCGCAGCGCGGCTTTTCATATAAGCACGACGGGCCGCTCGACATGCGCATGGATCAGCGCATTCGGCGGACGGCGGCGGAATGGCTCGCGAAACTGAGCGAAGCGGAATTGATCGAAACGCTGCGCGAATTCGGCGACGAGCCGGCGGCGGAGGCGATCGCCGGGCGGATCGTCCTGCGGCGTCAGCGGGCGCCGCTGCGAACGACGCGGGATTTGGTGCGGTGCGTGGAGGAGGCCGTGGGCGCTCGCGGGGCGGGCGGCAGATCCGTAGAAGCGTCGCCAGACGATGAGGCGGTGGAACGCACGAAGCGCGAATCGCATCCGGCGACGCGGACGTTTCAGGCGCTTCGTATGCTCGTCAACGACGAAATGGGAGCACTGGCCGCGTTTTTGCGGGGGCTGCCGTTTGTGCTGCGGGCGGGCGGCAGGGCGGCGATTCTGACGTTCCACAGCGGCGAAGCGAAGATGGTGGCGCGAGCGCTGGAAGTGGGGATAGCGCAGGGGGTGTACGCGGCGATCAGTGAAGAGGGCATCGCGCCAACCGCCGCAGAGGTGCGCGACAATCCGCGCAGCCGGAGCGCGCGGCTTTGGTGGGCAGTGAAGCAGTGAACCAGTGAAACGGTGAGACGGGGTCGAGCCGGGGCAGATTCATCTCGTTTGGGGGCGAATAATCGCGATAGATCACCGAATCCCGGGTAGCAGCGTTGGTGGGGCGATGTGAGCGGTTGCCAGGACGCGGAACAGTCCATGAACGCGAACGACGTTGGTTCGGTTATCGATCGGCCTCACGATGCGTCGGCGCAACGCGAGTTTCGCCCGGCGGGCTATTGCACGGGGTGCGGTTACGAAACGGATCCCGGGCGCTGTGCGGAGTGTGGTCGGCTCAATCGCCGCGTACTCAGTCGACCGCCCCGTCGGGTTTGGCTTCTCATCTCCTGCTGGGCTGCCTGGGCTATGCGTGCGGCGGCGGTCCTATCGTTGGGTCTCGTTGTTCTGGGCGGGGCGTTGTATCTCTGGCTGCCCGAGCACGGGCTGGAGCATCTGGCTCAAGGATCGAAGGGCTGGATCGCCGAATTCGCCGAGGTCGCGCGGCGGGGACGGGTGGCGGCGCGAGACGACCGTGCGGAGACGATCTACATGCGCTTTTGGCCGGTACCTGAATCACCGGAGCCGTGGATCGGCGCATTCGAGACAGTGCGCGGGCGCGATCCGACACAGTTACTTTTGTTACCGAATCAGGATTTCGTGATCTCCGACCTGTCCGACGCGCTGCGCAGAGAACACCACCGGCCGCCGCGACATCTTGCATTTGGCCGGCTCCAACCCTTGGACGAACATCGAAGCGTGCTCGATCTGAGCGTGGTCGAGGAAGCGGAGACGACGCGAATTCGAGCGGTGCGGATTCACATCGGCGGAATCGAGGCGATGGCGATTGAAGCGGAGTTGCCTCACATCTTGAATGCACCCTCCGATGAACTCGCGCCGCTCGAGACTGTTTTCTTCCGAGCAGGGGGCGCGTCGGCCAAGATTGCGTCAGCGACGCGCTGGCCGGATGTCGAAATCGAGCCGCGCTTTGAACGCCTCAAACTCCGAAGCCCGATCGACGCGGAGATCACGGACGTCGAAGACTCGAATGTGGGCTACGACACCGTCAGAGTGAAATGCACGCTGAATCGAGGGGCAGCGGACGGCGTCTTTCCGGGCCTCGGCTTTTGGCTGAGAGACTCGACGAACGCGCTGGCGCGGGACAGACGCCTGGCACTGACCGTAATCGCGGTCGAGCAATCGGCGTGTACGGCGGAAGGGTGGTTGCCACGGACGGCGAAGCGAGGCTCGCCCAAGTCGTTTGTCGGGCTGGGGTTCGTCTCTGGGAGGTGACGAGCGAAAAGAAGCGGGGCGAAGAACTTGGTGGCGACAGCGCAGATTTGCGTTCGATCATCGAGATCGACGCGCCGCGCTATTCCATCGGCGCGGCGTGTTCGCTGTGACGCGATTCGATCAGGTCGCCGCCGCCGACTGCGGCGCGATGCTCGGCGGATTCGGCGAGTTCTTCGATGAAGCTCTGGCCCAGGATCTCCGCCACGCGCGGGTGCTCGAGATTTAACTGCACGGCGGTGGCGGGGAAGTCGGGGTTGCGCGGGTTGTGGACGCGTTTGACGTTGACGATCTTCTGCTCGCGCAGGTCGTTGAGCACCGATTTCGTGTCGTGCGGCGGATAGCCGACGCGCGGCAGCAGCTCGCGGACGACGTAGCCTGCCCACATGAATTCGTTGCGGGTCTGGAGGCGGGCGAACTCGCGGACGAAGGCGAGCAGGGGGGCCTCGCCGGTGGGGAGCGGGTCGCTTTGTGCGTGAAAGCGGGATGCCCAGGGCTGTCCGTCGGCGGCATGATCGGCGAGGTCGAGGCGCAGCTCAAGCTGAGCCCCGGCCTGGACGGCCTCTCGGAGAGTGGCGTCCGGTGCAAAGCGCTGGCCGTCGGAGCGAATGAAGAAGGCACGGGCGCACCCGACGAACGCCGCGACGACGCTTGCTGCGTCGATGAGGGGCATCTGGGGCTGCGAACGTGCGAGCTGGTTCACGCCGCGGGCGAGATTATCGGATATTGGGATCATGGGTCGAGCAGTGGAACGGAGCAGGGGAAAAACCGCAAGTGGCGCCGAGGTGCGGAAAAAGAAAAAGAAAACAGTGGACGATGCGCCCGCTCCGTGGAGAGCGAGCAGAGGACTGAGCGGATCGCCGAAGCGATCTTCTGGTCCGACTGCCTGAGATTGTGCTGACCTTTTTACCTTCGACGAATCGAAGGTCTAGGTATCCCCTAGAAAGGAGGTGATCCAGCCGCAGGTTCCCCTACGGCTACCTTGTTACGACTTAGTCCCAGTCACCAGTCTCACCGTCGGCCGTCGCCTCCTTGCGGTTAGCTAAACGG
>JALHOX010000277.1 GCA_022842805.1 Phycisphaerae bacterium
CGCTCTTCCGATCTTCGGCTACATGCCCGCCGCCGTCGTCAGCAAGAACCACACCTGCCCCATGGTCTCCGGCGTAGTCCCTCACGTCGGCGGCCCGATCCTGCCCCCCGGCAGCCCCACCGTGCTGATCGGCTACATGCCCGCCGCCCGCATGTCCGACCAGGCCACCTGCGCCGGCGGCCCCGACGTCATCGCGCAAGGCGAAATGACCGTGCTCATCGGCTAGCGCGAGCGACGAAGCGACGGACCCACGAAGCGACGAAGGGGGCGAAAAGCGGCGGCCGCGAGGTTTCACCGTTTCACTGTTGCACCGTTTCACCGTTTCACGCGCGCCGCTCCTGACACGTGTCACCTGCCCCTTTCCACTGCTCGCTGAGTCGGCGGAGTATCATGGGCCTCTCAGGAGGCCCTATGCCCACAGTCGGAGTCATCGGCGTCGGAACCATGGGCGCGGGAATCGCGCAGATCGCTGCACAGGCCGGCTGGAACGTGCTGCTGCGCGACGCCACGACCGAAGCCGCGCAAAAGGGCCTCGCCAACATCCGCGCTCAGTTCCGCAAGCTCGCCGACAAGGGCAAGCTCGACCCGGCCGCCGCCGAAAACGCCTCGCAGCGCGTCGCCCTCGCCGCCGCCGCCGCCGACTTCGCCCCCTGCGACCTCATCATCGAAGCCGTCCTCGAAGACCTCGAGCTCAAAATGCGTCTGCTCGGCGAAGCGGCCCACGCCGCCCCCGCGGCGCTGCTCGCCAGCAACACCTCGTCGCTCTCCATCTCCAAGCTCGCCCGCGGCATCGGCCAGCCGGCCCGCACCATCGGCATGCACTTCTTCAACCCCGTCCCGCTCATGCAACTGGTCGAAGTGATTCAGGGCCTGCCCGAAAGCGCGCCGGCTTGCGAGCGCGTCCTCAAGATCGCACGCGACTGGGGCAAGACCCCCGTCCGCTGCGCCGATCATCCGGGCTTCATCGTCAACCGCGTCGCCCGCGGGTACTACCTCGAACCGCTCCGCATGCTGGTCGAGGGCGTCGCCAGCGTCGAGGAGCTCGACAAAACGCTCACCACCGCCGCCGGTTTTCGCATGGGCCCTTTCGCGCTGATGGATCTGATCGGCATCGACGTCAACTACGCCGTCTCCTGCTCCGTGTGGGAACAGCTCGGCCGACCCGCACGCCTTAAGCCCAGCGAAGTGCAGGAGCGCCTTGTAAAGGCCGGCTGCTTCGGCCGCAAAACCGGCCGCGGCGCCTACGACTACTCCCGCGAACACGCCCTCGCCGCGCTCCCCTTCGAGCGACGCAGCTTTGCCCTGCCCGAAGAGATCGACGCGGCCGTGCGGCGCTTCGCGGCCGCCGCCGGCGTGGCCAACGGCTCGCAAACCGAGCAATACATCTGCGCCCGCACGCTGGCCGCCATCTGCAACGAGGCCGCCCTCGCCCTCGACGACAACGTCGCCACTGAAGCCGACATCGACACCGCCATGAAACTCGGAACCAATTACCCCCACGGCCCCATCGAATGGGCCCGCCGCGCCGGCGTAAACACCACCCGCCATCTGCTCGAGAAGCTCAACACCGCCGCCCCCGATGGCCGCTTCGCCCCCGCCCGCTGGTGGACCAGCGCCGGTTAGCGCCTGCCCCCGCGCATCCGCGTCCGCACCGCCGCGCGCCAAGCTCAGCGCGTGATCTCGTACACATCAAACCGAACCACCCCGTCGCGCAGCTCATGATGAACCCGCGCGCTCCCGTGCGCGATCGGCGGCGCGTCATGCATCCGCTTCACCACCACCCGACGCCGCGCCGCGCCGAGCGCCGCATCGAGCAGCGCCGCATCGCCGGCATCATCCCCCACCACCGCCCGCAGATCACGCATCGCTCCCCGCACCAGCGCCGCGCCCTCGCGCGCCGCAAACATCGGATCGAGGTAAACCACGTCCGGACGCTCGTACTCGCCCCGCCGCGCCCCCTGCAGCCACGCCCGCGCGTCGGCATGAACGATGCGCAGCCGCGCTTCAAACAACGCCCGCAACTCCGGATAGCGCCCCGCCCGATTCACCCCATCGCAGAGCATCGCCGCAATTCCCCCATGCCGCTCGATCGCAATGACGTCGAATCCCGCGTGAACCAGCAAAAACGAATCCACCCCCAACCCCGCCGTCGCATCACACACCAGCCCGCCCGAAATCGAGTGCGCCGCGACCGCCCGCACGACCGCCTCCCCTCGCGCTTGCCGCGCACGCCGCTCCAGCGCCGCGTCGGTGAAGTCGATCTGGAGTACGCGTCCGCGATCGCCATCCCCGAGTCGCGCCTCAAGGCCGGAGGTTCTCAGTATAAAAATGGGGAACGACTGACCTTCGCTCGAATCGGCGAGCCGCAGTCCGAAACGCTCCGCCAGCGCAGCCGCCGCCGGGCGCAAGCTCTCATCCGCAGCCACGAGCAGCCCGACCGGCTCGCCGACCATTCAGCACCAGCGTCGGCCGGGCCCGGCGGCCGCCTTAGTGCGCCGAAGGCTCCTCAGCCGCCACAGGCCGCGGGCGGGCCGGCTCAAGCGACCGCACCTGATTGGCCTGAAGGCCGCGCTCCGTCTCCACCAGGTCATACTCGACCCGCTCGCCATGCCGCAGACTGCGAAAG
This sequence comes from Phycisphaerae bacterium, assembly GCA_022842805.1. Lineage (GTDB taxonomy): Bacteria > Planctomycetota > Phycisphaerae > UBA1845 > Fen-1342 > JALHOX01. The sequence goes on from JALHOX010000277.1 coordinate 2,627, forward strand.
CCGTCGCTGGCGATGCTGGAGAAATGAACAAACACATCCTCATTGTTCGGGCCGACAATAAAGCCGTAACCCTTCTTCCGATCAAACCACTTCACATTTCCAACCGTCATCGTAGCGACCTCCCGGCCGCGTCGTCGGACGCATAGACATGCGACGCCGGCCGCCAACTCCTCGAGCTCGTCGCGCCGCGAATAAATCACCCACCCAACGGGGAATCCGCGCGGCGAAACCATTTCGTCAGAGGACAACAAGCTGCGATTTGGAGCCGTCCGAAAAGACCGGCCCGAGGCCGGAAAGCGCTCTCCCAACGCTACCCGACGATACGAAAAGGCTACCCACTGTTAATTTTCTTAACAAGGGCATTTTCGCATATTTTCGAAAGCTCAAAATCCCGATCCCGGCCCCGCTCCCGTTAGCTTCTCCTAAATGCGAGTCCTTTGGCTGGTGCGCCGCACGCTTCACTCCGAACCCGGCGGCGACACAACCCAGATCCTGCGCACCGCCGACGCCATTCGCGCTCGCGGCGTCACCGTCGACATTTCCGACGACGCGCGACCAGACCTCCGCGGCTACGACCTCGCCCACCTTTTTCACCTCGACCGCCTCTGGGAAAACACCCCGCATGTCGAACGGCTCACCGCCGCCGGCTGCCCATTCGTCCTCAGCCCGATCTGGTGGCCCAGTAGCGAGTTCGATCGCGCAGCTCGCGCCGGCGTGCAAGGCTGGCTCGCCCGCACCGTCGGCTCCCGCCTCTACGCCAGCCTCCGACTTGTGCAGCGCACCGCCGCCCACGTCGTCGCAACTCGCTCGCTCGCCGCCGCCTCCACCCGCATGCTCAACTTCTGGTCCGCCGCCCGCGCGCTCTTGCAGGCCGCCTCCGTCATTCTTCCCAACAGCGACGCCGAGCGGGCCCAGATCGAATCCCACTTCGGCGTGAAGCGGCCCTGCACTGTCGTCCCCAACGCCGCCGATGCCACTCTCTTCCGACTCCCCGACGAGCCGTCCACACGCGTCGGCGTACTTAGCGTCGGTCGCATCGAACCGCGCAAAAATCAGTTAGCCCTCATCGTCGCCCTGCGAGACAGCGACATCCCGCTCACACTCGTCGGCGCCGCCGGCCGCTACAGCACCCCCTACGCCGAGAAGTGCCGCGCCATCGCCGGACCAAACACGCGCTTTCTCCCTGCCCGCCCCCCCGAAGAGCTCGCTCCGCTCTACCACCGCGCGCTCATCCACGCCTGCACCAGTTGGTACGAAACCCCCGGCCTCGTCAATCTCGAAGCCGCCCTCTGCGGCTGCGCCATCGTCGCCACCCCGGGCGGCTGCACCCGCGAATACCTCGGCAGCGACGCCGAATACGCCGACCCTGCCGAGCCTGGCTCCATCCGCGTCGCGATTCAAGCCGCCATGCGCCGCGGCCCCGCCCCCGGCCTCGCCGCCCGCATTCGACACGAATTCTCCTGGGAAAACGCCGCAAAGCGCACGCTCGGCGCCTATTCCGCGGCGCTCGCGCACGGCCCCGCCGAAACATCACTCGCCGCCCCCGTCGCTCCCTCCCTACAATCGTCGCCATGAGCGATTCGGGGATCGTCGCAGCGCCGGAAACCACGTCTGTCCTCGCGCCGCCGCCCCAACGCACGCGCTGGAAGACCTGGCTCCTCCGCCTCACCATCGTCCTCGCCGTGATCTACCTCACCTGGGTCCTCATCTTCCTCGCCGGCCAGGAATTCCTCATCTTCTACGGCGCCAACCGCTGGAGCCCCGCGCCATCCGGCCCGAGCGACCCCGCCATCGAGCGCTGGTGGCACGAGTTCGCCCCCGAGCAACGCGTCGAAGCCTGGTTCCAGCTCGGCGTCGGCCGCACACCCGATTCGCCCGGCCCCGCCGTCGTCTTCTTCCACGGCAACCGCGACGGCGTCGACACCCGCTGGTACGTCGCCAAGCCCTGGGTGCAGGACGGCGTCTCCATCCTCGCCGTCGAATATCGCGGATACGTCCGCTCCGCCGGCCTGCCCAGCGAGCCGGCGCTCATCGACGACTCCATCGCCTTCATCGACCGCCTCCTGAAACGCCCCGAAATCGACACCTCGCGCATCATCTACCAGGCCAATTCACTCGGCGGCGGCGTCGCCCTCGGCGTCGCCCAGACGCGACCGCCCCGCGCCCTGATTCTCGAATCAACCTTCACCAACATCCCCGACGTCGTCGATCGCTCCGGCATCCCGCCCTTTCTCTGCCGCCACACCTTTCGCAACGATCAGCGCATCGCCAAAGTCACTTGCCCCATCCTCATCTCTCACGGCAAAAACGACTGGCTCATCCCCTTCAAACACGCCCAGCGCCTGCAACGCGCCGCCCCCCACGCCGAACTGGTTTCGTTCAACGGCGGACACGTCGACTATCAGCCAAACTGGCCCGCCATTCGAACCTTCCTTCAGAAGCACGGCTTGCGCGAAACCCCGCAGTAGTTCGCGGTGTACAATGAATATCCATGAGTGAAATCGTCCGCCAAGCCCGAGCACTGGCGATCGAAATGCACGATCGCTTTCAACACACCCGCTCGAATGGCGAACCCTACTGGCGACACCCCGAACGCGTCGTCGCCACGCTCACCGCCGCTCAGTTGCCGCCCGAAGTCCTCGCCGCCGCATGGCTGCACGACGTGCCGGAAGACTGCGCCGCCGATCCGGCCGAGTGTGATGCGCTGCTCGCCGATATCGAGCGCCGCTTCGGACCGCAGGTCGCGAGCATCACCCGCGAAGTCACCAACTTCTTCGGCCCCGAAGCCACCATGGAAGAGAAGCAGGCCCGCCTCGTCGAACACGCAGCGCACATGTCCGCCCATGCAAAGTGGATCAAACTCGCCGATCGCCGCGACAACATCTCAGGCATGGATAACTGGAAGCCCGACAAGCAACAGCGCTACGCCGCCGCCACTGTCCGCCTGCTCGCCGCACTGCAACCACTCCCGCCCGGAGCCGAAAAGGTGGCGGCGGAAATCGCGCAGCGAGCACAATCCATCCTGGCGCGTGCCTGACCGCCGCGCTCGCTACGGCCGCATCGCCCGCGTCAGCGCATCCCCCGGCTCAAAAAACGTCAGTTGCCGATCGTCAAACATCCCCTTCTCGAATCCATCTTCCACCGGAATCGGATAACGCCCCGAGAAACACGCCGTGCAGTATCGCTCTTGCGGCCGTCCCACGCACCGCAACATCCCCTCCAGCGACAGGTACGCCAGCGAGTCCACCTCCAGCATGCGCCGGATCGCGTCAATCTCGTTCCCGTTCGCGATCAGATCCTCGCGCCGCGGAAAATCGATCCCGTAATAGCACGGATGCCGGATCGGCGGACTCGCCACCCGCAGGTGAATCTCCTTCACGCCCGCCGAACGCAACGCCTCCATCTTCCCCCGCGTCGTCGTCCCGCGCACGACCGAATCCTCGATCACCACCAGCCGCTTGCCCTGCACCCGGCTGCGAATCACGTTCAGCTTCATCCGCACCGTCGACTCGCGGCTGGTCTGCGAAGGCTGAATAAACGAGCGACCGATGTAGTGGTTGGTCGT
>JALHOX010000278.1 GCA_022842805.1 Phycisphaerae bacterium
ACGACCTCGACCCGAGCCGCATTGCGATCGTCGGCCACTCCGGCGGCGGGGGCGGCACCTCGGTCACTTCGCGTCAGCAGCCGGAGCGCTTCTGCGCCGCCGTTTGTTACACCCCCGCAAGCGTTCTGATGCTCGATCCGGAGGAGCGCATCAACTATCTACGGGGCAACTGGGACCAAAACCTCGACACCAATCTGACCGGGCCGCTCGCAACAACGCTGGGCACAACCGACGTCTTCTCGATGGATGCGCGCATCTCACCCACCCAGCGCGATTTTCCGCTGACGCGCATCGTCTACGGCAAGCGCGACGAACTCGGGGCCGCCGGCTGGAGCCCCGAGCAGCGCGCCATGTGCGATGTCTTCAACGACTCGCGCATGGGCTTCATGATCTTTTGGGACGAGCGCGAGCACGGCGTCGAACTCTGGAGCACCGAGGAGAACGACGCCACCGACGACCCGGCCCACACCGACCCGTGGCCCGACATCGGCCAGTGGGTCGCGCCGGTTCGAACGGTGCGCCAGTCGGGCCAATATCTGGTCAACACGTATCGGAACAACCAGTCGCATCCGGGCGCCTTCAACGCCGACGCCGATGCTCTGCTTGTCGGTCGCCAACCCGACCCCGGCCCCGGCGACCCCGACCTCGGCGACCCCTTTGGAACATGGGGCGGCTACCTCGATTGGGAAACGACGACGATCGTGGACACGCTCGACCGCTGGGAATGCACGCTCTTTCTGACCGGCCTTTCGGCGACGTCGATCGACAACAGCCCCTTCGCCCAGATCACGATGGACATTATCCCGCGCCGCCCGCAACAGTTTCTACCGACGGCCGGTTCGACGCTGTGCTGGTATGTAATCGATGACACCAGCGGGGCGCTGCTGCAATCCGGCACGGCGGTGGTCGAAGCCGATGGCGTCGTCGCGGCCCCCGGCGTCGTCGTGCCGATTGAGCCGGACGCCGTGCGGCTCGTCTTCGCCCCCTGCCCACTCGCGGGCGACATGAATTGCGACGGCGTCGTGACGGTCGGCGATATCAGCGGCTTCGTGCTGGCGCTCACCAATCCCGCGGCCTATGCAACGACCTACCCGGCCTGCGACATCGTCGCCGCCGACGCAAACGCCGACGGCGTAATCAGCGTCGGCGACATCGCTGGTTTTGTGGCGTTGCTCGTCGGCCCGTAATCAGCGACGCGACCGCAAAAGCTCCTGTCGGAGAGTGCGACGCGCTCTCCGGCGGGTTCGCGCCCTTCGCGCCCCCCGATGCCGATGCTGCACTAGACCTTGGCCGCGTTCAGAATCAGCCCGATCGGCAAAGTGATCACTTCCCCGACGAATTCGCGCGCAAGCGGGTTGAAAAAGCCGAGCTTGGGAGCCAGTAGCGTCAAGGTGAGATCAGCGCGGAAGCATGGCTTCGCGGGCGCGCCGTCGTCGGCCGATAGGCCGCTCGGAGTATCGATCGCGACGCGCCACGCACCGCGGCGCTGATTCGAGGCGTCGATGAGCTGCGCAGTGACGCCCCGCGGCGGGCCGGAGGCGCCGGTGCCGAGCAGCGCGTCGACGAGGACGTCGGCCTTCGAGATCGCCCGCAGTGCATCGTCAAACTCGCTCGACTCCGCGGCATGAACAATGGCACCGCCAATCCAATCCCAGGCGACGAGATTGGTCCGTGCATCGCCGGCGACGCGGGCGTGCGGCACGGCGAGGACGACCGTCGGGCGCAAACCGCGCAGCGAGAGATGACGCGCGATGACAAATCCATCGCCGCCGTTGTTGCCCGCGCCGCAGAGAATCACGACTTTTGCGGCGCTCTCTTCCGCCGGCGGCCCCGCCGAAATGCCGGCGGCGATCCAAGCCGCCGCATTCGCGCCGGCGTTTTCCATTAACACCAGCGTCGGCACGCCGATCTGCTCGGCCGCGCGGCGATCAAACGCGCGAATATCGGCGACGGAAAGGCCGGCGTCACCGGCGACGAGGGGCAGATTGGCACGCGGCATGCGCGCCTGGGCGTCGGGCCATGATGTCGCGCGACTCACCACCGGCACGCCGCTCATCGGTCGTCAACCACCGACCAGTGTGTTCACAAATCCAGCGATGTCGCCGACGGTCAGGAATTCGTCGCCCGTGAAATCGCCCACGATGTTGGCAACGATCTCCGGAAACTGAATGGCGTACGTCGGCGCATCGGTAAGCGCCAACACAAACGGCCCGATGTCCGCCACGCTCACGAAGCCGTCGCCGTTCATGTCGCCCGCGGCCAAGACGCGCACCGCCCGGGTCGGCAGCAGGATGCGGTCGAAGCCGGTGTCCTGAACGCGCACCGCGAGGATGTCGGCGCCCGGCGTCGCGACCGAGGGGATCGTGGCTTCATAGATGCCCGGGCTGACCTGCGTGGCGCTGAATGGCCCGCCGATGAGGTTGGTGCCGTCGCGCGGGTCGGAAGAGACCGTGACCGTCGGCGAACCGGTGATCAGCGCCCCCTGCCAGTCACGCAGCTCGATCTGCATCACGCGCGAATAGCCCGCGCTGGGCGGCAGCACGCTCGGAAACTGCACGACCGACGCCATTTGATCCGTCACGCCGATCCGCGCCGTGCGAAACGGGTCGAACAACTGCCGAAGCCGAATGACCGGATCGGTCGTCGGCACGGACGTGATGATGTTGAAATTCAGAAAGTAAGTTCCCCGCGCACAGCCCAATCCGTCACAGGTGCCGTCGGTGTCGCCGCGGCGGCTGACGATCATGAACGCGATATGGGCCGAGCGCACAAAGGGCGGCGGCATCTGCTCGCACGAATCGGGCGGAAACTCGCAGGCATCGGGCGTGCCCAGCGTGCAACTGCAGCGCCCGTCGCCGCCGCGGCACTGGGCCGCTTCCATCGCGGCCATCAGCTTTGCGGGCATGTCGACGTTCGCCGGATCGAGCAGCGCGGCCTCGGCGTCGTCGAGCACTTCCTGCCCGGTGATGACGTTTCCTTGAATCGCGTACACGAAATTGCCAAATTCGCCGGTCAGTCCCGACGCATACGCTCCCGCGCCCGTGCCGGTGAAGGTGACGGCGCGGCCCAGCGTGTCGACGATGCCGTATTGCCGGCTCTGATGCGCCGGATCCAACGTGGCGAGATTGGCGAGAATCTGCACCGGATCGGTGCCGGCGATGAAGCCGTCGCGGATGCGCGGACGATTGCGAATCGGGTTATCCACCGCCGACTGCGCCGCCGCCCCGCCCTTTTCGACCATAACCACCGGCAGAAACCGCCGCAGGTCAAAATTCAACAGACAGGTGGCCGACGCCACGCCGACCTCTTTGGTCTCTTTGTTGACGATCACGATCGACCAGGTCGCCAGCGCCGATGGCGCGATGAGGGCGGCGAGGGTGAGAGCGAGCAGGCGAATCGCACGAAAGCCCATCTTCCATCTCCAAGTCCCCCAATCCGTGACGCCCTGAGTTTAGCAGGCGCAGGGTGGCGGACGAAGCCGATTCGCCGGGCAGGGTCCGCATATTCAAGGGACGGCGCGCTGCGCCGCGGGAATCCGCCAATCTCAAGCCACTCACGTCCGCGCGGCATGAGCTTTGCGTCAGCAAACTTGTTTCACGTGAAACAAGTTTGCGCGCTCGCTACGCCGCAGCGGGTTCGCTTTCGCGCTCGCCGTGGAACTCGCGCGGGCGATAAGCCCAGGCGGCCAGCGCAAAGGTCGTTGCCGCCAGGAGCGAGAGTACGGCGGAGAGCGCGAAGGACGCGCCGGGCAACAGGAACGGAGCCGCGGCGCTGGAAAAGAATTGAAACACGTGGGTCATGATCGGCGGACCGACGACCGAGGTCAGGCTCATGCTGCTGGCGATTGCGCCCTGCAACTCGCCTTGCGCGTCGCCGGGAATCTGCTTGGAGATCAGCCCGTTCCACGCCGGATAGCCGATGCCGCCGATGCACGTCGCAGCGATAACGAGGTAAAGCACCCAGCCGCTGGGCGCCAGCGCGATGCCGGCGTAGCCGATGGCGTAGATACTGAAACCGAAGATGACCGCGTTGAACTCGCCGAAGACCGGGATGAGGCGTGCGGCGAGGCCGCCCTGCACGATCGCCATGCAGATGCCGAAGAAGCCGAGCGAAAGGCCGACCGCCCGCTCGTCCCAGCCGAACTTCGCCATCGTGTAGTAGGACCAGGTGCTCGGATATGCCTGATGCGCGAGCTGATAGAAAATCAGCGAGGCGAGGATGCCGAGCACGCCGGGGTAGCGGCTGAGTTGCACGACCGTGCCGAGCACGTTTGCGCGGCGAATGCGGAAGCTGCGGCGCGACTCGGGCGGCAGCGATTCGGGCAGCGCGACATAGGCATAGATCGCATTCAGCAGCGCCAATCCGCCGGCGGCGAAGAACGGTACGCGCGGGCCGTAGGCGCCGAGCAGTCCGCCGATGGTGGGGCCGAGAATGAAGCCGATGCCGAACATGGCGCCGATCAGCCCGAAGCGGGCGGCGCGCTTTTCGGGCGCGGTGATGTCGGCGATGTAGGCGTTGGCGGTGCTGAAGGACGCGCCCGAGATGCCGGCGACGACGCGCCCGATAAAGAGCCAGAGCAGCGTGGGCGCGAAGCCCATGATGATGTAATCGAGCCCGAAGGCGAGTAGCGAGGCGAGGATCACGGGGCGTCGGCCGAAGCGGTCGCTCAGGCCGCCGATGATCGGGCTGAAGAAAAACTGCGTAAATGCATAGGCGAAGCCGAGCCAACCGCCCCAGACGGCTGCTTCGGCGATGGGTTTTGCGCTGAGTTCCATCACCAGCTTGGGGATGACGGGGATGATGATGCCCAGGCCGATCGTGTCGATGAGCACGGTCAGCAAGACGATCATCAGCGGGCTGCGGGCGGACGGGGTCGGCTGCATGGCGACCATCTTCGTCGGAGCGGGCGATTGCGGCCAGCGCGGGCGGGAAGGACGATTCGAACGGTCGAGACGGCGGCGATACCCTTACGATTCGCTGGAACGTTGATCGAATTTACTTCGGAGAGTGTCGCCGCCATGCCGATTCTTGCCCCCCTGCCGCTGTTGGTCGAACGATTTGAAGCCGCATTGCGGACGCTGGGCGGGGCGACGGCGGCCGCGACGCAGGCGCACGTGCGGGCCGCGGGCGATGCGAAGTTCGGCGACTATCAGTGCAACGCGGCGATGGCGCTGGCGAAGCACTTTGCCATGAAGCCGCGCGACCTGGCGGAGAAACTGGTCGCGACGGCGAAGCTCGACGATGTCGCGGAGAAGATTGAGATCGCCGGGCCGGGGTTCATCAATATCACGCTGAAGACGGCGTATATCGAGAGCGTTTTGGCGGAGGGGCTGCGGGGTTATGTAAATCCTACTGACGCAGGTGCGTCCGCGCAGGCTGAAGCCGGCGGCTCGACTTCGGTTGGAGTGCCGCGGTTTGCGCCGGCGGATCGAATCGGGATTCCGGCGGCGGCGAAGCCGGACACGGTGGTGCTCGATTATTCGTCGCCGAACATCGCCAAGCAGATGCACGTCGGGCATTTGCGCACGACGGTGATCGGCGATGTGTTTGCGCGCGTGCTTGAGTTCGCGGGCCATCGGGTCATTCGCCAGAACCACATCGGCGACTGGGGCACGGCGATCGGGGCGGTCATTACGGGCCTCTGGTATATCCGCACGCGCATCGCGCGGGGCGAGACGCTCGACGCGATTCGGGCGCGGCTGACGCAGGCGATCGAGCTCAAGGGCAAGCCGGTCGAGGCGCGGCGGGCGTGGCTGGCGCCGATTGCGGCGGAGTGGACGGCGGACCTGACCCAAGACGGGGAGAGCGCGACGACCAGCCGCGTGACGACGCTCGATGAGCTGGAGCTGGGCTATGTCTTTGTGCAAACGCTGTCGAGCGTGGCCGAGGGGAGCGATGTGCGGGTGGGCGGCGGCGACGGTGCGAAGCGGCTGGAAGACATCCCGCGGCTGACGACGACGTTTTTGCAGCGCGGCGACGCGTGGGAGCGGGGCGAATGGGAGCAGGCCCGCGCGATCTCGATGAACGCGTGTCAGGAGCTCTATGAGCGGCTGGGGGTCACGCTGCGGGCTGAGGACGTTTTTGGCGAGAGCGCGTATGAGCCGATGCTGTCGAAGACGGTGAGCGATATTCGCGCCTCGCTGGCGACGCGGCGAACGAGCGG
>JALHOX010000279.1 GCA_022842805.1 Phycisphaerae bacterium
ATTTTCTTTTCTGACTTGCTCTCGTCGCCGCAAGGCGCCGAAAGCAATGGCTAGCCGCCGCGATTCCGCGCCTCACGCGCGGCGGCGAACAAAGCGTGAGGCTCTGCAGCCGCCCGCGGTGACGTGGTCCAAGCAGCGCAATCCCCGCCCCGCTTTTGTAGGGTGGGTAGAGCGCAGCGAAACCCACCTCTCCGCGACTCGCGCGACGGCAACATCGCAACGGTGCGGCGAGCCAGCCCGCCCCGCGGCTGCAAGAAACCCGGCCGGCACGCACAGAGTGATCCAACGAGCACGAAAGTGCTCGAAAGATCGACGCAACCTTCGTCCGTAACGACGAAGCAAGCGGCGGGTTCAACCCCCGCCACCTCCATTCCGAACTCTCATCAAACGACGCGCGTCTACGCGCGCCGCCCGCTCCCGCACGCCCCTCTTCCACTCGACACTCTGCACTCGAAACTCGCAACTCGCCCGCTCCCCTCTCCCACTCGCCACTCTGCACCCGCAACTCGAAACTCCCCCGCCGCCCGCCCCCGCGCGCGCTTCTTCAATTCGCTATTCGCTATTCGCAATTCGCAATTCGCTATTCGTCTCTACTCCTCCCTCAATCCCCCAACCAAATTCATCCGCCGCAGCCCGCGCAGCGCCAGCCACGTCGCAAGCAGCGCCGTCGCCGCCACGATCAGCACCAGCCGCCCAGACCCAACCAATGGTAGCAGATTCGTCGCACTCCACATCGCGCCGCCCTGCGCCCGCGCCGCCAGTTGCGGCCCGATCGCCAGCAGCGCCGGCAACACCCCGATCAACAGCCCCGCCAGCGCCAGATACGCATGTTCCAGCAGCACCATCCGCTCCAGCCGCGCCGCCGAAAAGCCCACCGCAGACATCAGCGCCAGCTCGCGCCGGCGTTCCAAAAGCGTTCGCAGCACGACGCCCGCCAAGCCGCATGTCCCCAGCAGCAGCCCAAACCCGCCCAGCGTCTGAAACGTCGAGAGATACGTGTTCTGCACCGCAAAAAACGCCCGCAGCCGCTCTTCGCTCAGCTCCGCATCGAGGCCGAAATGTTCGTACGCCCGTTCGAGTGCGTCGCTGACGGCCCGCTCGGCGCCGCGCGGCGTTTCGACGAGGAACACGGAGTAACCATCGCGCGACGGGAAGAGTCGGCGGAAATTCTCCTCGCTGATGATCAGCTCGCTCTGCAACACGCTCCCCGAAAGCAGCGCGACAAAGCGCAGCGGGCGCTCGACGCCGTTTTCATCGCGAATCGTTAGCGTCTGACCCAGCCCCTTGTGGAGCTGCCACTGGACGGCGGCCTCGTCGCCGATGGCGGGGATCGCGCCGTCCGCGCCGGCCGGCTGTTCGAGCAGCCGCCACGGATTGGCGGCGCCGTCGCCAGCGATCGGCTGCGACGCAGCTTGAGCGGACTTCATCACGCCGGCGAACGCAAACCCGCCGCGCTCGATAAACGCCCGCGGCGCTCCGAGGATTCGCGGTTCGCCGGGCTGATAGAGATTGAGACAGCTCGTGCGGTCGCCGGGCCGGAGACGGAAGGGCCAGAGCCGCGCGTCGCGCAAGCCGGGGTTGCCGACATCATCGACGCCGAGAGCGGCGCGACCGGCGGCCGTGTTGGGGTCGGCGGCGAGCGGCGTCGTGGTCTCGGCGACGAGCGCGCAGCCGCCCGCCCCGCCGGCCTTGTCGTGCGGGTCGGTGGGCGAAAGGCGAAAGGCCTCCAGCGCGGTGAGCAGGAACGTCGCCGACGCGATCAACCCCGCGATCAATATCGCCCGGCCCGGCGAGCGCTGAAGATTTCGCCAGGCAAGTGCGGCGGTTGAGGACGCGAACAGCGAATGGCGAATATCGGATAGCGACTGAGAAGACTCGGCCGTTCGGGGGCTGATTGATGTCCTGAAAAACGCAAGTGCGGCGGCCAAACCGCCAGCGCCGGCGAGGAAAAAGCCACCGGCCGCCGGCATCCAGCCCATCGCACCGCCGAGGATGCCGATCGCGGTCGCAAGCAGGCCCAGCGCCAGCGTGATGAGCGGCCAGCGCGGGCGGTGGGTGGGGCTGGGGGCGTCGATCGCGCCGCCAGTCAGGAGTCGCGCGGCCGAATTCGTTTGCAGGCCGCGCAGCCCGAGCGCGATCGCCAGCAGCGCGAGGGCAAAGCCGACGCCCGCGCCAATGGCCGCGGTTGCGGGCGTGATGTGCAGCCGCAGGAACGGGGCCTGGGCCGCGGCCGACCACCAACCTCGCAGCCCGGCCAGCATGAGCCACGCGTAGCCCGCCGCCGCCGCAACGCCGAGCAGCGCACCGATCGCCGCGAGTAACGCGCCTTCGGCGAAGAAGACGGACCGGGCGGCGCTGGGGGTGAAGCCGACCGCGGCGAGGAGGCCGACCTGTTTTACGCGGCGCTCGACCGCGAGGCGGAAGAGCAGCACGATCAGCATCATCGCAGCGGCGATCAGAAAAAAGCTGAAGCCGATGAAGAGGCCGCCGAAGTCGGTGTTGCCGCGGGCGGCCTGGGCGAGTTCGGCTTGCAAGTCTTTGAGCGTCAGCCCGCCGTCGTCGAGCGTTAGCGCGCGCCGGAGCTCCTGCTCGAACGCGGCGGCGGGCGCGCTGGCGGCGGCGTCGGACGCGGCCGCGTTGCGTGCGGTCTTTGGCGTGATGCGGAGCGACGTGAACATGCCGATGGTCGCGGCGTTTTGGCCCCACATGCGCTCGGCGTCTTCGATCGTGACGAAGACCTTTGGCGCGGCGCGATAGTCGTCCCAGTATTTCTCATCGCGCGGCTGAATCCGCTTGAGATCGAGCGGAAAAGGGGGATCCCAGTCGGCGAGATCGTCGGTGTCGGTGATTCCCGGATAATCCGGAACGAGGGTGGGATCGGTGGCGGCCGGCGTCATCTCAACGACGCGGGCGATGGTGAATGCCGCGGCGCGGCTTTCGAGCTTGCCGAATTCGCCGGTGATGTCGTAGCGGAGAAGGATGCGGTCGCCGCGCGAGGCGCCGAGCTCGCGCGCGGTCCAGGCGTTGATGGCGACTTCGCCGGGGCGCAGTGGCTGAGCGGCGTCCCCGGACTCGGCCAGCATCGCGGAGAGCGGCGGGCCCGCGCCGGGCACGGCGACCAGCGTTGAGTAGGGGATCGCGTTTGCTGAAATCGGGCGGCTCGCGACGGGCGACTCGTCGGCGTCGTCGAGCTTTTCGATCGATGTGGCGAGGTAGGCCGAGATCGCCGCGCGGTGCGCGCCGATCGACTTCGCGGCGGCGGTGGCGCGTTCAAGGATCGCGGGGGCGAGCAGCATCGAGTCGGATTCGAGCACGAGCGTGCGGCTTTTCTCGATTTCGCGCAGCTTGAGGCCGAAATCGGGGAGGGTGAGCGACGGCGCGATCGATTGTTGCACGACCGCCATCGCGTCATTCGGTGGGTTCAGAAGCTCGCCTGTGCCGTGCTGGAAAAGGAGCAGGTTCGCGGCGCCGGGCTGTTCGATCGCGTTCTGTAGTTCGGCAATCGGCAGAAAGACGTTCAGCGGCTCGGCCTGACCGTGGCGGATGTTGAAGTCCCCGCGCTGTTCGGGCGTTATGACGGCGTGAATTCGCAGGCGCAGGGTGAGCGTGCGATCTTCACGACGACCCATCAGCGTGTCGGCGGACACCGCGCTCGGGCGATCGAGTCGCAGCAGCAATTCGTCGCCCGACTTCGCGCCCAGCGCTCGTGCGGCGGCGGCGTTCAGGACCGCACCGCGGCGCGGCATCGCTCCGAAGTCGAAGCTCGGCTTTAGACCGACACCAAAACGCTGGTCGATGCCGAGTGCCGTAGCGTTCTGTGTCCGCGCACCGCTTGCGGGGTTTGCCAGCGCCGCGGGCATAAGCAGCAGCGGCGCGGGGTTGGTCCCTTGAATGCGCTGCGCGAGGCTGTCTGGAAAGGTGCGCGTCGCGATTAGCGCGTGGGTGAATCCGCCGAGTCTTCGCAGGGCATGCTCTCGCAGGCTGCCGCGGAGCGAATCGCCGACGAGTAGCGCGCCGGTCAGTGCCGCGACGGCGACGGTGACGCCGAGCAGTGTGCCGAGGTGCGACGGCAGGTAGTGCCACAAGCCGCGGCGGGCGAGGTGCAAGCGGCTCACGACGGCGCGACCTCATGCAGGCGGCCGTCCTGCAAGCGGAGGCGGCGGGCGAAACGGCTCGCGAGTTCGATGCTGTGGGTCACGAGGATCAGCCGGGCGGCGGCGGCGCGCTGCGATTCGAGCAGCAGGTCGGCGATTTGCGTCGCGGTGCGCGGGTCGAGGTTGCCGGTCGGTTCGTCGGCGATCAGGAGCTTGGGCTGGTTGATCAACGCGCGGGCGATCGCGACGCGCTGCCGCTCGCCGCCGCTGAGTTCGGCGGGGCGATGGGTTTTTCGAGCGGCGAGGCCGACCTGATCGAGCAAAGTGGCGGCGCGGCTGAGCGCTTCGGCGGGTGGGTTGCCGGCGGCCCATGTCGGCAGCAACACGTTTTCGAGCACGTTGAGCTGCGGCAGAAGATGGTGATCTTGAAAGACGAAGCCGATGGCGCGATTGCGATAGCGGGCGGCATCGGCGGGCGCGAGTGTGAGCAAATTCGCGTCGTCGATGCGATAGTCGCCGCTGGTCGGCGGCTCGAGCAGACCCAGGATGTTGAGCAGTGTGGTCTTGCCGCTGCCGGAGGGACCGATGATGGCGATGTTTTCGCCGGGGGCGAGCGAGAGATCGAGCTCGCTCAAGACTTTCAATTCGCCAGCGGCGGTTGGGTAGCTCTTCGTGATCGCGCGGAGTTCGAGCATCGCGAGAGTCTCGCGCCGCGGAGGGGAGAATTCAATAGCGAATGGCGAATAGCGAATAGCGAATTGAAGGCAGAGTGAGCAATGCGGCAGGGGCGCTGGGAGAATTGAAAGCGGAGATCGGCGTCGCAGCGCGCCATTGGAAGATGATCGTCGTTTCGGTCGGTGACGCGCGCGGTTTAGACGTACTGCTTGACGTACTCTTCGAGCTTGTTTTTCGCTTCCTTTTCGATCTGTCGCACGCGCTCGCGGGTGAGGCCGACTTCTTCGCCGATCTCTTTGAGCGTGAGGCGCTTGCCGCCTTTTTCGAGGCCGTAGCGGAGCTTTAGCACCATTGCTTCGCGCTCGGTGATGCGGTCGAGCATGCTGCCGACGAAGTCTGCATCGGACTCGCTGAAGAGCATCTCGTGCGGAGCGGGAGTGCGCGTATCTTCGACGGAGTCGGCCAGCGCGTCGTCGCCATCGACGCCCGCGGAGCCGGCTCGGCCGGTGCACATGCGGATCGCCTGGGAGATGGCGCGAGCTTTTCGCGGCGTGATCTGCATTTGTGCGGCAATTTCGCTCATGGAGGGCGGACGGCCGAGCGACTCTTCGAGCGAGCGCATGGCCAGTTTCATGTGGCCGATCTGCTCCATGAGATAGCTGGGAATGTGGACGAGTTGCTGGGCGTTGTGAATCGCGCGGCGGATGGCCTGATCGATCCAATAGCCGGCGTAGGTGCTGAAGCGCGAGCCGACGGTGGGGTCGAATCGGTCGACGGCATTGACCAGGCCGACATTGCCTTCGTTGACGAGGTCTTCCATGGGAAGACCGCGATTGCGGAAGTGTTTGGCGACGCTGACCACGAGCCGCAGGTTGGACTGGATCATCGTGCTGCGGGCTTCGGCGGCGTCGCGCTGGGTGCGTTCGCGTTCGACGATGGAGATTTCGCCGCGGGTGAAGCGCTCCTCGGCCTCGGCGGAGGCGCGGATCCTTCCGCCGAGCTCACGCTCTTCCTCGGCGGTGAGGAGCTCAAACTCCTTGATTTCGCGGAGATAGTCGGTGATTCCGGAATCGGTGCGGGCCGGCATAATGCTATTAACTACCTCGCCGCGGGGAAGGAGCCGCACGGTGGACCCGCGCGCGCCGATCGTCGGCTACGTTGAGAGTATCGTCCGAACCGCGACAGCACTTCACGGATATAGTAGCGCAGGACCGACGGGGAGCAGGCATAAATCGCGTTTTGATTATAAGACCTTCGGCCTGCTTGCGTGGCGTTTGGGTACGCCGTGGAGAGGGGGGAGGCGGGTTGGCAGGGCTTGCTGCGGTGGGAGGAGGCGTTGGCGCGGGTTGATGAGGGCTGATGTGGGGTGATGATGG
>JALHOX010000280.1 GCA_022842805.1 Phycisphaerae bacterium
GGGGCGTAAATCTTGTGACCGCTCATGCTCAGCAGGTCGATGCCCATGGCGTTGACGTCGATCGGCACCTTGCCGAAGGTCTGGCAGCAATCGGTGTGGAAGATCACCTCGCGCTCTTTGCAGAGCTTGCCGATCTCCGCCACGGGTTGCAGCGTGCCGATTTCGTTGTTGCCGTGCATGATCGACACGAGGATCGTGTCGGGGGTCATGGCGGCTTTGAGCTGGTTGAGGTCGATCATGCCGTCGCGGGCGACGGGCAGATAGGTGATGCGGAAGCCCTGTTGCGCCAGCCATCCGCAGGGGTCGAGCGTGGCCTTGTGCTCGGTGACCTGCGTGATGATGTGCTTGCCCTTCTCGCCATACATCGCCGCGATGCCCTTGATGGCGATGTTGTTGCTCTCGGTGGCGCCGCTGGTGAAGATGATTTCCTTCGAGTCGGCCTTGATCACGTTCGCGATCTGGGCCCGCGCGGTCTCGACGCCTTCCTCCGCTTCCCAGCCGAATTCGTGATTGCGCGAAGCGGCGTTTCCGTACCGCTCGGTGAAATAGGGCAGCATCGCCTGAAGCACGCGCGGATCGGTCCGCGTCGTGGCGTTGTTATCGAGATAGATTCGTCGGCTCATCGCCTGTCCGTCCCTTCGGGTATGCGATTTGGGTGAGCTGGGCGGGGCCATTGTCGAAGGCCAGCTCCGCCAGCGTCACGTTGGTCAAAAATTCTTTCATTCGCTCATGGATCTTCATCAACGGCCGTCGCACGATGCAGGAGCACTCGATGTCGCAGTGGTGCTCGCCATCGGGCCTGGGCTCGGCGCAGCGCACGAACTTGACCGGCCCCTCGAGCGCTTCGACCAGCGACGCCAGCGAGAGTTCATGAGCCGGCTTGGCGAGGGTGTATCCGCCCTTTGCGCCGCGAACCGACTTTATGATCTCAGCCTGGTTCAGTTCTTTCAGAATATTCATCAGCAAAGGCAGGGGCACCTTGTGCTCGTCTGCGATCTCACGGGCGCTGGTCACTTGGGTTGCCCCCGCACGGGCCAGATGGCACAGCCCAATCAGTCCGTATTCCGTTTTCTTCGTGAGACTTAGCACGCATCCACCTTTTTTGTTCGGCGCACTCCCGCAGGTCCGGCGGGTTGAATATAGGATCGGAAAGGTGTTATTTCAACCTTCCAGCTTCGAATCGCGCAGAGAGCCGCGCTGCGAAGCGACCTCGCCGCTCGATCGACGCGATGGCGACATCGTGTGCGAAAGGCCCGGCGCGGCACGTTCCAACCAACCGACCAATTCTATTCGATTCGCCCGCCGCCGCCTAACGCCGCCGGACGCCAACCAACGATAAACTCTGCTCGTGACCAGCGCCTCCGCGATCTCTGCGCCCGCGTCGTCGGCCTTCGGGGTCGGCCCGACCGCCTCTGGGTTCGCCCCGCCGCGGCGGACGTCGGCGTTTCAGCGTGTCTTGGGCGTGGTGGGGTCGCTTTGCCTGCTGGGGGCGGTCGTCGGCCTGGTTGTCGTGGAATGGGGTCGCCTGCCCAAGCGCTTCGCCGCGGTCGTGCCCGGCGAGCTGTATCGCAGCGGCGAGTTAACGCCCCGACATGTCGCCGAGCTGAAGCAGCGAGTGGGGCTGGCCCGCGTCATCTCGCTGCTCGACCCCAACGACCCGGACAGCGCCGCGGAGAGCGACGCGGAGCGTGCTGCGTGTGAGCGGCTGGGGATTCGCTGGGAGAATGTGCCGATGCGCGGCAATGGCGACAGCACGCCCGAAGCCCGCACCCGCCTGCTCGATCTGCTTCGCATCCGCGACGCCGGACCGACACTGGTGCATTGCGCCGCCGGGGCGAACCGGACGGGCGTTGCGATCGGCTTGCACCGGATCTGCAACGAAGGGTGGACCGCCGACCAGGCCTTGGCCGAGATGGAGCGTTTTGACTTTAAGGCTGATGAAAAGCACCGCGGCGCGGTGGAAGCCATCCGTGCCGCCGCCCGCCCGCAGTAGCGGCCTGCGGCTCGCAGGCCGACGTGTAATCGCGACTGGCGTCCGTGTAAGCCGACGAGCGGCCCCCAACTCCGCCGAGATTTCACCCCGCGCATAAACGCAAAAATGAACCCGGCGGCCGCCCTGGGGGGCAGCCGCCTGGTTCATTTGGGAGGAGGAGGAACAATCGTTGTTAACGGTCTGGTCAGCGTCGTCGAATCACCATCGCGATGCCGCCAAGACCGATCATCATCAAGCTCACCGGTTCAGGGATAATCGTTCCGTACACCTGGTACGAGTACTCGCTGTCGTCGGCACCGGCCACGTTGCCGACCGGTGTCCAGTTCGGCAGGCCGAAGTGCGACGACTTGAAGAAGCCGTAGCCCTGACCATTCACCGCACCGCTGCCGGTCGTCGCCACGAAGTTCTGGCCGAGGTTGTTTCCAACCAGCCGGGCGCCGAAGAAGTACCGACCCGCGGCGAGCTCAAGGCTCATCGGGTTCAGTCCCGTCAGATCGACGCGACCCTCGTACACCTGGAACCCGCCGAGCGTGCCGATGACGGTGCTCGTAAAGTCCAGGTCCTGGAACGTCTGAACCGTATTCAGTTGAGAATCCAGCAGCAGCACATCCGCATCGCGGTACTGAATATTGCTGCCGGTCGCTCGCAAACCTATCCAGCGCACCTCCGTAAGGGAGACGGGCTGGGTCAAAACCATGTCTTCCACGGTCCACGCATCGGGCACCAGCGTCTGTCGATCCGCGCTGAGGCCGCTCAAACTGTCGTGGCCGGCTCCGGGGGACAGATAGTTGTCCCACAGGAGCATCGGGGCGCCGCCGCCCAGAGCACTGGCCGTCGCAAAAACTGCGAGGCCCGCACAAAGAATCCGCTTCATTCCCAGCTCCCGCGGCCCGGCATGGCCGAGCTTTGCTTCAAGGCGTCCGTCGCGGGGCGCCGCCCTCCGTTGGGCGCACCATCTCCGTGAACGGAACCGCTTCGATTCCGTCGACTCGTCAACCAGCCGGCCTTTGGCAGGGGTTTCAGAGACGACCGCGTTCGCTGTTCGTGTCCCTTGTCGTCCGCGAGGGCTGTCGTTCCTCGCGTCTGACACCAAGGCTTAGGCAGGCAAAAAAGCGAAGGCAAACAGAAAGTGAGAAAAATCTCCAAAAGGACCCAAAAACCGCGATTCCGGCGCACGGGAGGGGGGTGGGTGGTCCAGTTTTGGGGAGGGGTGAAGGCGTGGTTCGGGCCGGAAGCGGGCATTCTCGACGTGGAGGCGCCAGAATCGGAGATTATCCGACATATGGCCGGGTCGCGGCGAGCCGTTTGCGTGCGCAACCGTGTTTCACGTGAAACAGCGTTCGTCACACGCCGCGCCGACTTATACTGTTCTGCATCCTCGGTCCCGACCGTTGCAGATGGCCGGGGCTCTCTTCGACGCACCTGATCAAATAGGATGAAAACGATGTCGATGCGCTGCATCCTGCGGGGGATGTTGTGTGGACTCTCGGTCTGCGCCGCGTCCGCGACGGAGCCGCTGCCGGGTTCCAGCCATCCCGATACCCGCCGGGCCCTGCTCGACGAGATGGCCAAGCACCTTCCGCCGCCGAGCAATGAGGTGGTGGAATCGCGGGCCGGCACCGGCGCGTTCGTGAATTGGGAATCGCCCCATGTCCACCCGCTCGACCTGACGCCCGACCGGCAGCGATTGCTCGCCGTGAATACCGCTGACAATCGGCTCGAAGTCTTCTCTCTCGCGAACGGCGTGCCGGTGCCGCTCGGCGCGGTGGCGGTCGGGCTCGATCCGATCTCGGTCCGCGCTCGCGGCAACACCGAGGCGTGGGTCGTCAACCACATTTCCGACAGCGTCAGCGTTGTCGATCTTGCCACCATGCGGGTCCGTGCCACGATCAGCACCGGCGACGAGCCGACCGACGTCGTCTTCGCCGGTTCGCCGCAACGGGCGTTCGTGTGCGTCTCGCAGCTCAATCAGGTGCGCGTCTTCGATCCGGCCAATCTGGCCGCCGCCCCGACGATCCTCAACATTGCCGGCGAAGATCCGCGGGCGCTGGCGACCGACGGCGTGCGGGTGTACGCCGCGATTCACGAATCGGGCAATCGCACGACGATCCTCTCGCAGCCGACCGTGTCGTCGGCGGTGAACCCCTATGCGGGCGACCCCAATCCGCCGCCGAACGCGGGGGCAAATTTCAATCCGCCGCGGGCGCCGGGCCAGCCGACGCCGCCACGCGTCGGGCTGATCGTCAAGAAAGACGCCGCCAACGTTTGGCGCGACGACAACAACGGCAACTGGTCGTCGGCGGTGACGTGGGATCTGCATGACAACGACGTGGCGATCATCCGCGCCGACACGCTGGCCATCAGCTACGCCCGCGGCCTGATGAATCTGAACATGTCGCTGGCGGTGCGTCCCGATGGTCAGGTGACCGTCGTCGGCACCGAGGCTCTGAATCACATCCGCTTTTCGCCCAATGTGCGCGGCCGATTTCTGCGCGTGCTGGGGGCGGCGTTCAATCCGCTCAGCCCGACACCGGCGATCGCCGATCTCAATCCGCATCTGGACTACTCGACGCCGACCGTGCCCGAGCCGACGCGGCTGCTCTCGATCGGCGACCCGCGCGATCTGGTCTGGGGCAGCGACGGGCTGACGGGCTACGTTGCGGGCATGGGGTCGAACAACGTGATCGCGATCAATCCGTCGTTCGGGCGCGTCGCGACGATCGCGGTCGGCGAGGGGCCGACGGGCCTGGCGCTCGATGAGTCGCGCGGGCGGCTGTATGTGCTCTCGCGCTTCGAGGGCACGATCAGCAGCATCGACCTTTCGAGCAGCGCCGTGGCCCGCGTCGACGGCTTTTATGACCCGACGCCGCTCGATATCCAGATCGGTCGCAAGCATCTGTATGACACGCATCGCACCTCGGGGCTGGGCCACATGTCCTGCGGCAGTTGCCACGTCAACGGCGGCATGGATCAGGTCGCGTGGGATCTCGGAGATCCGTCGGGCGCGGTGCAGACGTTCAATCAGGTTTGCAACGGCGGCCTCGGCGGCTGTGAGAACTGGCACCCGATGAAGGGGCCGATGACGACGCAAACGCTGGTGGGAATCATCGGAACCGAGCCGCTGCATTGGCGCGCCGATCGCTCGAATCTGGCCGAGTTCAACGGCGCTTTCGACGAGTTGCTTGCGGCGCCGCAACTGACGCCGACCGAGATGGATGAGTTCGAGGCCTTCGTCGCGACGCTGACCTATCCGCCCAATCCGTTCCGCAACATCGACAACTCGCTGCCGACGACATTCTCCAACGGCGGCAACCCGCAATCGGGTCTATCGATCTATCTCGCGCCGGGCATGGATGGCGGCGTGGTGTCGTGTGCGCAGTGTCACGCGCTGCCGACCGGCACGAATGGACAACTCACGAGCGCCGCGGCGCTGCAGCAGACGCAGAGCATGAAGATTCCGCAGTTGCGGAACATGCACGAGAAGACCGGCTTTCTCCTGACCTCGACCAGCAACAACCGCGGCTTCGGCTTTACGCACAACGGCGACACCGACACGCTCTTCCAGTTCCTGCAATTCAGCGGCTTCAACTTCGGCGCGGGCGCGACCGGTCAGCAGCGACGGCGCGACGTCGAGGCGTTTCTCTTCTGCTTCTCGACCGATACGCACGCCGGCGTCGGCCAGCAGACGACGGTCTCGAACGGTGCGGCGCCTCCGCCGGCGCAGAGCGCGCTGATTACCACGATGATCAATCTGGCGAATGCGAACGCGGTCGGCCTTATCGCGAAGCAGGCGATCGGCGGCGAACAGCGCGGCTATTCGTACTCGGGCGGCGGCGTCTTCCAGAGTGATCGCTCGGGGCAGACGATTTCGTCCGCGGCGCTACTGGCGTCGGCGACTTCGGGCAGCGAAGTGACCTACACGATCGTGCCGGCGGGTTCGCAGACGCGCATCGGCGTGGACCGCGACAGCGACACGTTTCTCGACGGCGACGAGGTGGACGCCTGCAGCGATCCCGCCGATCCGGTCAGCACGCCGAGCAACCCGGGCATTCTGCGCGGCGACATGAACAACGATGGATTCGTGACGGTGTCGGACATCGCGGGATTTGTGGCGGTGCTCACCGGCGCCGATC
>JALHOX010000281.1:0-5304 GCA_022842805.1 Phycisphaerae bacterium
CTCCTGGCGATCGCCGCCGGCCCGCGCCGCCGCCATGAGGATGTTCTCCGTCGCGATGAAGGGCAGCTCCGCCGCGAGATGAGCGCGAATCATCTCGGGATAGACGACCAGCCCGTCATAGACGTTGTCGAGGATGATCGCGAGCGCGTCGGCACAGAGAAACGCCTCCGGAAATACAAGCCGCTTATTGGCCGAATCGTCGAGCGTGCGCTCGAAGCCCTGGTCCGAGAGCGTCATCAGCGGGTTCGCCGCCAGGCTCAGCAGATATCGCGCCAGCCCGGTCGCCCGCTCCGCCCGGGCCGGGTTGCGCTTGTAAGGCATCGCAGAGCTGCCGACCTGCTCGCGCTCAAAGGGCTCTTCGATCTCCTTCAACATCTGCAACATCCGCAGGTCGTTGCAGATCTTCATCACGCCCGCCGCGAAGGACGACAGCGCGTTCACGATCTCGACGTCGATCTTTCGCGAATAGGTCTGGCCGCAGACGCTGTAGCAGCCCGCGAAGCCGAGCTTTCGCGCGAAGAGCGCCTCCAGCTTTTCCACCTTCGCCGCCGACCCCAGCAGCGCCAGGAAGCTTGCCTGCGTCCCGGTCGCGCCGCGCAGCCCGCGACAGAGCAAGCCGCGCCGCAGCGATTCGAGCTGCTGCACGTCGCCAACCAGGTCTTGCAGCCACAGCGTGGCGCGCTTGCCCACCGTCGTTAGCTGCGCCGGCTGCAAATGCGTGTAGCCGAGCGTCGGCAGGTCGGCATAGCGCTCGCAGAAATCTGCCAGCTTGTTCGCCGCGGCGGCCAGCCGGCCACAGACAATGCCCAGCGCGTCGCGCGTCAGCAGCAGGTCGGCGTTGTCGACGATGTCCATGCTGGTCGCGCCCAGGTGAATCACCCCGGCCGCCGCCGGCGCCGCATCGCCGAAGGCGCGGATGTGCGCCATCACGTCGTGTCGCGTGGCCCGCTCATACTGGGCGGCCTTTGCGAAATCGATGTCATCCACCGCGGCCCGCAGCGCCCGAATCTGCTCTTCGCGAATGGGAAGGCCGAGCGCCCGTTGCGACTCCGCCAGCGCGACCCAGATGCGCCGCCATGTGCCATGGCGTCGCTGCGGGCTCCAGAGCGCCAACATCTCCGCCGACGCATAGCGCGACGCAAGCGGATGCTGAAAACTCTCGTGCGACCCCGCCGCCGCCCGCGCGGGGGCCGCGTCCGCTGCCGCCGCACGCCGGGGTGATTTCGTCTTTTTGCTCATGCTTGCAACGCCTGTTCTACATCGGCCACCAGATCGGTCGTCGCCTCCAGCCCGCAATGCAGCCGCACCGTCCAGCACGGCGATCGCGGATCGCTGAACCACTGCCCCGCCAGCGCCAGGCTTTCGTGGCCGCCCCAACTGACGCCGATGCTGAAGAGCTTGAGCCGATCGACGAAGCGATAGGCAGCCTCTTTCGTCTGCTCGCGCAGCTCAAAACTGAAGAGCGACCCCGTGCCGCGAAAGTATTTCTGCACAATCGCCCGCGAAGCCGACCCTTCCAGCCCCGGATGCGACACGCGCCGCACCGCCGGATGTGCCGCCAGCCGGCTCGCGACCGCCAGCGCGCTCTGCTCCATCTGCTTGATTCGCAGGCTCAGCGTCCGCAGGCCGCGCAGCATCAGCCACGCGGCGAAGGGGTCGGTCGTTCCGCCGACGAGCTCCACCTCGCGAAAGACGCGCTTCTGCAACTCGGCATCGCGCCCGATGACCGCCCCCGCGACGACATCGCTGTGTCCGCCGATGTACTTGGTGGCGCTGTGAACCACCATGTCGACGCCGAATTCCAGCGGGTTCGAGTAGATCGGCCCGGCCCACGAATTATCGATGATCGACACAACGCCGCGCTTTCGCGCCTCGTGCGCCAAGGCCTCGTAGTCCATCGGCTCGATCGTCCCGCTGGTCGGGCTCTCAAGGTAGAGCACGCGCGTCTCGGGTCGCAGCGCCGCCAGATAATCATCGGGGTTGAGCGTCGGCACGAAAGTCGTGTCGACTCCGAAGCGCGGCAGATAGTTCACCATGTAGCGCCGCGCCGGCCAGTAGCACTGCCCGCAGGCGACGACATGCGCCCCGGAGTGCAGCGAGCTGTTTAGCGCCGCGACGATCGCCGACATGCCGCTCGCCAGCACATAGCACCAGCGGCCCTTCTCCAGCGCCGCCAGCTTGTTCTGCAGCACCGCGGTGGTCGGGTTGCCGACGCGCGTGTATTCGAAGTAAGGGCTGTCGGGCTGTTTGCGCGCCTCGAAATCGGCGCAAGAGGGATAGACGAAGGTCGAAGCCTGGTAAATCGGCAACGCCGCCGGCCCGCCCACGTCGATCGCCGTCTCGCCCAGATGCGTGCAGATGGTCTCGGCCGCGTCGAACTCCAGCGGCTGATCATGCGGCCCCGCCGGCGAGAAGGGAACCGCGTCCGGCTCGGTGTAAGGTCGCATCATGTTGTGCAGAGTCGGGCGGGGGCGCGGGCAGGTCAAGCGCCGCCAAGCCCCGCTCGCTCAATCGCCGACGCGCCGACCACCCTCGCACCGGTTCACTGTTTCCCCGTTCCGCCATACCCTTCGTTCGTGCCACACTCCGCAAACCCTCGCATCGCCATCGTCGGTTCCGGCCTCTGCGGCGCGCTGCTCGCCGTCTATGTGGGCCGCGCCGGCTACCCCGTCGACCTCTACGAACGCCGACCCGACCCGCGCAGCGGCAAAGTCGTCGGCGGACGCTCCATCAATCTCGCCCTCAGCACCCGCGGCCTCACCGCGCTCGAACGCGTCGGCCTGGCCGATGAGATCATGAAAATCGCCGTGCCGATGCGCGGCCGCATGATCCACCCCCAACACGGCGACCTCGCCTATCAGCCCTACGACAAAGACCCGAGCAAAGCGATCAACTCGGTCTCGCGCGCCGCGCTCAACCTGCTGCTGATCGAAGCCGCCGCCAAATTGCCCAATGTCCGCATGCACTTCGACTGGCGCTGCGTCGATGCAGATCTCGACGCGCCGGCCGTCATGCTCGAACACGCCGAAACCGGCGAATCGCGCCGCGCCGAGGCCGACATCATCATCGGCGCCGACGGCGCCTTCTCCGCCATCCGCGGCCGCATGCAAAAGGTCGACCGCTTCGACTATTCGCAGGAATACCTGGCACACGGCTACAAAGAGCTGCACATCCCGCCCAAAGACGGCGGCGGCTTTCGCATGGAGCCCAACGCGCTGCACATCTGGCCCCGCCGCAGCTTCATGATGATCGCGCTGCCCAACCCCGAAGGCTCCTTCACCTGCACCTGCTTCTGGCCCTGGACCGGCCCCAACGGCTTCGACCGCCTGCGCACGTCCGCCGAGGTCGAAGCCTACTTCCGCGAAATCTTCCCCGACGCCGTCCCGCTCATGCCGACGCTGGTCGAGGACTATCAGCGCAACCCGACCAGCTCGCTGCTCACCGTCCGCTGCGGCCCCTGGCACTACCGCGACAAAGTGCTGATTCTGGGCGACGCGGCCCACGCGATCGTGCCGTTCTATGGGCAAGGCATGAACTGTGCGTTCGAGGACTGCAACGTCTTCGGACAACTTCTGGACGAAGCCCGCGCGCGAGCCCCACGCTCCGCCGGCGATTCCGGCGCCATCGACTGGGAAGCCCTCTTCGCCCGCTTTTACGAAGCCCGCAAGCGAAACGCCGACACCGTCGCCGATCTCGCCCTCCACAACTTCATCGAAATGCGCGACCACTCCGGCTCGCGCCTCTTCCAGCTCCACAAAGCCTGGGAACGCACGCTCCACCGTTGGCTGCCGAACTGGTACACCCCGCTCTACACCCTCGTCTCCTTCAGCAACACCCCCTACGCCGACGCCGTCGCCCGAGCCAAAGAGCAGACGCGCATCGTCAACCGGGTGCTGGCGTGGGCTGCGGCGGCGGTGGTCGGCGGGCTAGGCGTGGCGGCGTGGCTGCTGATGCGATGACCCCACCACCGGCAGACCTGCCAATGTGACACAAGTTGCCGTGGTCCATTCCGGCAATCCGCGGGCCACAGCCCCGCCCCGCCAAGATTCCCTATCTTCATGCTGGAAAACATCTTACGGCTCATCGTCGAGCCGGAATCCGCTCTGGCGCGCCGATTGCTTATCCCCCTTCCAAGCCAAATCCGCGCGGCCAGCGAACCTTCGTTCGCACGCCGCCCGAACTGGCCCAGACAGCCCGATTGATGGGAAAAACTGACCCGAACCAGGCCCAGCCGGACGAAATCAGGCCGCGAGACCATTCGCGATCGAATCCAAGCGGCCCAACGACCGGCGGCTGACAACACCAGGAGAAACGCTCAATGGCCGCCAAACAGATCGCCTATGACATGGAAGCCCGCGAAGCCATTCGCCGCGGCGTTCGTCAGCTCGCCAAAGCCGTCAAGGTCACCCTCGGACCCCGCGGCCGAAACGTCGTCATCGAAAAGTCCTTCGGCGCCCCCACCGTCACCAAGGACGGCGTCACCGTCGCCAAGGAGATCGAGCTCGAAAACGCCTATGAAAACATGGGCGCTCAGATGGTCAAGGAAGTCGCCAGCAAGACCAGCACCGTCGCCGGCGACGGCACCACCACCGCCACCATCTACGCCGAAGCCATCTTCGACGAAGGCCTGAAAAACCTCGCCGCCGGCGCCAACGCCATGGAGCTCAAGCGCGGCATCGACACCGCCGTCGAAACCGTCATCGAAGCCCTCAAGAAGATGGCCTCCCCGGTCAAGGGCCGCGAGCAGATCGCCCAGGTCGGCACCTGCGCCGCCAACCAGGACCGCGAAATCGGCGACAAGATCGCCGACGCCATGGAAAAGGTCGGCAAGGACGGCGTTATCACCGTCGAAGAGGGCAAGAGCATCGACACCACCGTCGATCTCGTCGAAGGCATGCAGTTCGACAAGGGCTACATCAGCCCGCACTTCATCAACAAGCCCGAGGCGATGGAGTGCGTCCTCGATAATCCCTACATCCTGATCCACGAAAAGAAGCTCAGCAACGTCAAGGACCTCCTCCCGCTGCTGGAGCAGGTCGCCAAGGCCGGCAAGCCGCTGCTGATCGTCGCTGAAGACGTCGAAGGCGAAGCCCTCGCCACCCTCGTCCTCAACAAGCTCCGCGGCATCATCCAGGGCTGCGCCGTCAAGGCCCCCGGCTTCGGCGATCGCCGCAAGGAAATGCTCTCCGACATCGCCGTGCTCACCGGCGGCACCGCCGTCGTGGAAGACCTCGGCATCAACATCGAGAAGATGGGCCTGAACGAGCTCGGCCGCGCCAAGCGCGTCGTCGTCGCCAAGGAAAC
>JALHOX010000281.1:5314-6100 GCA_022842805.1 Phycisphaerae bacterium
CGAAGGCGCGGGCAAGACGGCCGACATCAAGGGCCGCATCGAGCAGCTCAAGCACCAGATCGACGCCACCACCAGCGACTATGACCGCGAGAAGCTCGAAGAGCGCCTCGCCAAGCTCAGCGGCGGCGTGGCCCAGATCAACGTCGGCGCCGCGACCGAAGTCGAAATGAAGGAAAAGAAGGCCCGCGTCGAAGACGCCCTCCACGCCTGCCGTGCCGCGGTCGAAGAGGGCATCCTGCCCGGCGGCGGCGTCTCCGTCCTCCGCTGCGACGCGGCTCTCGACGCCGCCCTGAAGAAGGCCAAGGGCGACCAGAAGACCGGCATCGACCTGATCCGCCGCGCCCTCCGCGCCCCGATCAAGCAGATCGCCGAAAACGCCGGCCTCGACGGCTCCATCGTCTGCCAGAAGGTGCTCGAAGGCACGGGCAACAACTTTGGCTACAACGCGTTGACCGAGGAATACGGCGACCTGATCAAGATGGGCGTCATCGTTCCGCTGAAGGTCGAGCGCGTCGCCCTGCAAAACGCCGCCAGCGTCGCCAGCCTGCTGCTCACGACCGACGCGGTCGTCAGCGAGATCAAGGAAAAGGAAGACAAGAAGCCCGCCGGCGGCGGCGGCGGCATGGGTGGTATGGGCGGCATGGGCGGCATGGGCTTCTGAGCCCTCGACCACACAAGTCGATCAAACAAAAAGAGGGCGTGGCGCAAGCCGCGCCCTTTTTCTTTGGACGCCGGCGCGCAACGCCGCCGCGCCTGTACGGCTTTGTCGCAGCGGGGGCGGTTGCG
>JALHOX010000282.1 GCA_022842805.1 Phycisphaerae bacterium
ATATATGGAACGCGGTGTTCCAGTGTATGTGCTGCGAGAAGCAGGCGGAAGTCCAGCTATGACCCTGATACAGTATAGCGGGTAGTACACGCGCGACTATGGTTGCGTCGTATGTAGTTTGTAGGGTGGGCTGTGCCCACCTTCTCTTCGGGAAACACCCGCAACGTGCGCGACTCCAACGGCACGGTCCACCCCGGCCGCGTGGGCACCTGGGCCGGCGGCGGTGAGGGGCGACAACTTCAAGGTCTGCAGCCTGAGCGCCGACCTGGCGCACCGACGCGCAATCACGCGCCGAACGATTTTCGATTTCGACCGACGACATCGCCCCGAATGCGTGATATGAACGAGCGGTCCAGGGGTTGAAACCCCTGGCTACGATCGCGCGCCCCGGCGGGGCGAAGAAAGTTTGCGCGCGGATGGGCGAAGAGGTCCGCACAGCGGACCCTACAAGTCACGCCCCTTCAACCGTTCACCGCTTCGCCCCTACACGACTCGGATTCTCCTCCACCCCCCTACCTCACGCCGCCTTTTGCTCGGCCGTGGCGAGCGAGTTGAGGATGTCGTTGATGACGAAGTCGGTGTTGAGGCCTTCGGCTTCGCCTTCGAAGTTCAGCAGCAGGCGGTGGCGCAGGGCGGGCAGTGCGGCTTTTTTGATGTCGGCAAAGCTGACGTTGTAGCGGCCGTCGAGCATGGCGTAGATTTTTGCGGCGAGGGTGATCGCCTGTGCGCCGCGCGGGCTGGCGCCCCAGCGGATGTATTTGTTGACGGCGGGGGTGGCGTAGCTGCCGTTGGGGTGGGTCGCGAGGATGACGCGGATGGCGTAGTCCTGCACATGCGGGGCGACGGCGACGCGTTTGACGAGCTGCTGGAGCTCGATGATGCGGTCGCCGTTGAGGACGGGCTGGATGTCGGCGTTGAAGCCGGTGGTGGTGCGGTCGAGGATGGTCTGGAGCTCTTCGCGGGTGCTGTAGCCGACGACGAGCTTGAAGAAGAAGCGGTCGAGCTGGGCTTCGGGCAAGGGATAGGTGCCCTCCTGCTCGATGGGGTTTTGCGTGGCCATGACGAAGAACGGCGGCTTGAGCTTGTAGGTGGTGCCGCCGGCGGTGACGGCTTTTTCCTGCATGGCTTCGAGCAGGGCGGACTGGGTCTTGGGGGTGGCGCGGTTGATTTCGTCGGCGAGGACCATCTGGGCGAAGAGCGGGCCTTTTTGGAACTCGAACTTTCGGCGGCCGGTCTGGGGGTCTTCGACGATGATGTTGGTGCCGATGATGTCGGCGGGCATGAGGTCGGGGGTGAACTGGACGCGGGAGAAATCGAGGTGGAGGGCCTGGGCCATGGTGCGGATGAGCAGGGTTTTGCCGAGGCCGGGGACGCCTTCGAGGAGGGCGTGGCCGCCGGCGAAGAGGCAGACGAGGACGGCTTCGACGACGTCGGAGTGTCCGACGACCATTTTGCCGATTTCGCTGCGGAGCTTCTGGAAATCGGCGCGGAAGCCGGCGACGAGTTGTTCGACGTTGGCGGCGGTCAGTTCGGACATAGGTGCCCTTGCTCTTTCGTTCACAGATTCGGGTCGCGCCGGCGACCGGCGCTTGCACGCGACGGCCTGCCTCGACCCATGCGGCGAAGAGGCGGGTGGAACCCGCCCTACGGTTGGGGGAGGATTCTAATGGGATTACGGAAAGGGGGTGGCGGAGACGGAAGAGGCGGCGAGGGAGGCTGTGGCGGCTCGCGGGGGGGGGGGGGGGTTGTTAGGCTGGGGGAAGTCAAAATCCGCGGCGGCGAGGTCGGCGCGGGCGTTTTTGTGAATTCCTGTTGGAAAAGGATGAGAAGCATGTCATCAGTCGCGCGCGTGACGGAGATTACGTCGAGCTCGAAGAAGGGGTTTGAGGACGCGGTGGAGTCGGGCATCGAGCGGGCGTGCAAGACGCTCGACAATGTGACCAGCGCGTGGATTCAGGAGATGAAGGTCGACATTGAAAACGGCAAGGTGAAGCACTGGCGGGTGAACATGAAGGTGACGTTTGTCCTGAAGGATTAGGGGAATCGGCGGCCGACGGCGCGATAAGCCGCGGCGTGGCCGCTATCCTGCCGCCCCATGCAACGCCGCACGCTGCAATCAAAGAATGTCGCGTTTTGGGCGCTGATGGGATTGGCGCTGCTGCTGGCGTTATTGCCTGCGCGGGTGACGCGCGCGTTTACGGGTTTTTTGCAGCCGGCGTCGCTGGTGCAACAGCCGCTGCATGATCTGGCGGGTCGGCTGCGCGAGGGGGCGTCGGAGGCTCCTGCGGCGGAAGAGGCGCTGCGTCAGGAGATTGAGGCGTTGCGGCTGCAGGTGGCGCATCAGCACGAGTTGCTGGCGCAGCGCGACGAGCTGCTGGAGCAGATCACCCGGACGCGGCAGGACTTTCCCGATGGGCAGTCGCGGATCGTGGTGGCGCGGGTGGTGAGCGATGACACCGATCCGCGGCGCGACGGGTGTCGCATTTCGGTCGGGCGGCGCGACGGGGTGGACAAAGGCGACTGGGTGGTGGCGGGGCTGCGGCGTGGCGAGAAGCTGGACCCGGCGGCGGGCGGGCGCGATCCGTTGCTGCGGCGGGCGCTGATCGGGGTGCTGACGCAGGTTGATCCGCATGTGAGCTATGTGCGGCTGATCAGCGATTCGCTGTTTCAGGCGGCGGTGGCGGCGGCGCGGCCGCGCGAGGACGGCGGGTGGGAGGTCGTCGACGAAAATCTGGTGCTGATGGGCGTGGGGCAGGGGCGGATGCGGATTGCGCAGTCGACGGCGGATCATTTCGCGAGCGGGGCGACGACGGTGCTGGCGCTGGTGAAGCCGCCGCTGGCGGGCGGCGGCGCGGCGCAGTTGCCGGTGCGGATGGCGGTGGGACGGATCGTGGAGTCGAAGCGGCGGGCCGATTCGGCGTTGCATTTTGATCTGGTGGTCGAGCCTTGGCGGTCGTTTGATGCGGTGACGAGCGTGTTTGTGATTGCGGCGCGGTAGACGGCGCGGGGCGGGATCAGGCGTTGGGCGAGGCGTTCATCATTTCGCGGGCGAGTTCGGCCATGCGGAGGCCGACTTGTTGTTCTTCGTCGACGACTTCGTGTGCGCCGGCGAGCAGTAGCTCGATGTGACGCACGTGGTAGCGTGAGCGGACGATGACCATTGCGTCGGGGGCGATCATGCGGCATTGCTGCAGGATCGTGGCGGCGGCGTCGGGGTCGGGGATGGTGATGATGATGATGCGGGCTTCGTTGAGGCGAATGTGGCTGAGGACGTCGCCGTGGGTGGCGTCGCCGATGAGCACGCGGAGGCCGAGGCCTTCGGCGCGGCGGGCGGACTGGGGGTTTAGCTCGAGGACGAGCGTTTTTTCGGCGAATTGGTCGTAGAGAGCGCCGGCGACCATTTCGCCGGCGGGGCCGAAGCCGACGACGATGATCTGCGGGGCGGGGCCGATGTGCGAGGCGGCGCCGGGGGTGAGCACTTCGCAATCGGCGAGTTCGGGGTTGTCGGCGTTGGAGCTCGTGCGCCGGCCGGCGTGAGTTTGCGAGGGCGAACCGGGGGCGATGGAGATCAGTGAGCGGGAGCGGATGCGGCGCTCGATCCAGCGGGCCGCGAGCGGGGCGAAGGCGACCAGCAGCGGCGTGAGCATGAGCGAGAGAATCGCGACGGAAACGATGAGCTGAAAGAAGGCGGCCTCGGGATGAGGGGCGGATGCGGCGACATCCGCAGCCGCGGCGGTCGCGTGGGTGGCGGCGGCAGACGTCGGCGCTGTGGCGGTCGCCGTGGCGGCGGCGGCGTTGGCCGCGCCGGTTTTGGCGGCTTCGGCGAGGACGAAGGCGAACTCGCCGATGTTGGCGACGCAGAGGCCGGTGGCGATGGCGGGGCCGTGGGAATAGCCGAGCTGGCGGAGGATGATCCAGACGATGAGCGTCTTGCCGACGAGGACGAGCAGCGTGATCAGGAGCACGATGAAGAGGTGGTCGGTGAACCACTGCAGATCGGCGAGCATGCCAACCGAGGCGAAGAAGAGAGTCACCAGCAGCGTCTTGAGCGTGGCGACATCGGCTCGGATCTGCGTGGCGAAGGGGGAGCCGCCGAGCAGCGCGCCGGCGACGAATGCGCCCAGGGCGGGCGAGAGGCCGGCGAAGTGGGCCGCGAAGGCCGCCCCGAGCGCGATGGCGGCGGAGAGCAGGATGGGGAGCTCGCGGTTGCGGGCGACCGATTGGGTGCCGAGGAGCGGCGGGACGACGTAATTGAGCAGGCCGTAGAGCGCGACGACCAGCAGCACGCCGCCGACGACGGTTCGCCCGATCAACGCCAGCGATTCCTGGACGCTGCCGCCATTGATTGCGCCGACGAGGATGAGCAGCGGGATGACGGCGACGTCCTGTGTGAGCAGGATCGCGAGGGAGGCGCGGCCGTAGACGGAATCGAGGGCGGCGCGGTCGTTGAGGACGCGGATGACGCAGGCTGTGCTGGAGAGCGTGACGAGCACGCCGATGGTGATCGCCATGCGGGGCGGCACGCGCAGCAGCCAGGCGAGGGCGGCGGTGAGAAGGAGTGTGGCGACGATCTGGGCGGCGCCTGCGAGGAGCAACCGCGCGCCGAGCTCGCGGAGGTGCTTGATTGAGAATTCGAGGCCGATGGTGAACAGGAGGAGCGCGACGCCCAGCTCGGCGATGAGCTCGATGCGGTGGGCATCGGCGACGAGGCCGAGGACGGGCGGGCCGATCAGGGTTCCGGCGAGGAGGTAGCCGATGAGGGCGCTTTGGCGCAGCCGCTCAGCGAGCGTTCCGAGCAGGAACGCCGCGAGGATGATGACGAGCAGGTCCTGAAGCAGCAGCCACGAATGCATTGAAACTCCGGAGGGCGAGTGCGGACGATCGGGGATTGGGGCGGAATGTTCAACTGGGCGGTAGCGGTCGGGGGGAGGGGCCGTGCGACACGGCGTGACGGGTTGGGCGACGGTGACGGGTGAAGTGGGAGGCGGAAAGCTCCGACCAAACAGCGGTCGTTACGTCGTATCGCTCGGCGGTCGGGAATCCGCGGACGGCGGCGTCGGTTGTCCTTTTTTGCGCCAGTTACCGGTCCCAGAAATCGACTACGCTTTGCTGCGGCGGCGGAATCGGCCGGTCGGGCGGGCATTCGCCGAGCGGCGGCGACGCCGATTGTTTGGCGCTTGTGCCCGTCAGCCGACCAGAATGTCGGACACGGACGACACTTTAAGGCCCGCCGATGAGTTTGAATGTTAGCGATACGCTACACTTGCCGCTCGGGTTGGACGTTCGCGGCTGCTTTGGGCGCATTTCGCACAATGCCCGGCCTCGAAGGCTTCGCAGCGGATGATGTTTTTTCCGTAGCGCCTGTGGTTTGGCGCCATTTTCAGAAGCCGGTCGGCCTTTCGTAGTTCTTTTCGGACGTTCCCTGCGCTCTTCGGTGAATTCGCGAGGATCGGACTCGATGTGCGGCATCAGCGGCTATGCAGGGACCCATCGACCGGAGTTGCTCGAGTCGATGCATCGGGCCATGTCGCACCGAGGGCCCGATGACTTCGGCATTTGGGCGGACCCGAATGCCAAGGTGGGGTTTGGGCATCGGCGGCTGTCGATCATCGATCTGAGCGCCGCGGGCCATCAGCCGATGTTCAACGCGCGGGGGGACATCGCGATTTGCTTCAACGGGGAGATCTACGATTTTGAGGAGCATCGCGAGCGGCTGATCGCGAAGGGGCATCAGTTCAAAAGCCGGACCGATACCGAGGTGTTGATCTACCTCTATCAGGAGCACGGGCCGGACTTTTTGAAGATGATCAACGGCATGTTTGCGCTGGCGATCTGGGACGCGCGCGAGCGGCGGATGCTGCTTGCGCGTGATCACGCGGGCATCAAGCCGCTGTATTACTGGCGCGACGGGGAGAAGCTTTACTTCGCGTCGGAAGTGAAATCTCTGCTGCGAATCCCGGAGATTCCGCGACGGCTGGCGCGGGAGCGGATCTCGGAGTTTCTGACGTTTTTGTGGGTGCCGGGCGAGCACACGTTGCTGGAGGGGATTGAGAAGCTGGAGCCGGGCTGCAGCCTGATCTGG
>JALHOX010000283.1:0-1168 GCA_022842805.1 Phycisphaerae bacterium
CCGAGGCGACGCGAGCCCGGACCAGATAGGTCCCGGCAGTCGCGACATCGACGGTGTATTCGAGCCATTCGCCGGGGCACATCCACCCGATGTTGAAGCCGCCCTCGGTGCACGTCTCGATATCGACCCCGCCGACGCGGAACTGGCCGCCCTGATTCACTTCATCGCAGTCGAAAAATGCAACGCCCGCCCCGCCGATGTCGAACCGCTCGGCTTCGATCCGCCCCGGAATGGCGGCCGGCGGTCCGAACGAAGATTGATTGTCGAGGTCATAGACGCGAACCCAGTCGACCTCCATGGTCTGCGGAAAGGGCGTGCCGCCGTTCGGCGAACCGGGCCAGTTTCCGCCCACGGCCACGTTCAACAGAAAATGAAACGGCTGGTCGAACGGGGCGCGATTGTTCGAGGGCGCGCTGTCGCTGAACCAGGTGTTGCTGTTCGTGACAAAGTACTGAACATCGTTGAAATACCAGCGGATTTCGTCGGCGGTCCACTCCACCGCATACTCATGAAATCCGGTCGACACATCGACCGCCGGCGTAATCAAGCCTCCGGTATTGGTGTTGTTCGGCGGCCCGCCGCCGTAGTGAATCGTGCCATGCACGCTCGTCATCTGATTGACGGATTCCATGATGTCGATTTCGCCGCTCGCCGCCCAACCGCCATAGGGCGAATTGGTCGGCAACATCCAGAAAGCCGGCCAGATCCCCTGCCCCTTCGGCAGCTTGATGCGTGCCTCCATGCGGCCATAGCGAAAATCGCGCAGCCCGCGCGATCGCAGGCGGGCCGAGGTGTACTGGCGCCCTCCGAAATTCTCGCGACGCGCCGTGATGTGCAGCCGCCCGTTCG
Source organism: Phycisphaerae bacterium (assembly GCA_022842805.1). Classification (GTDB taxonomy): domain Bacteria; phylum Planctomycetota; class Phycisphaerae; order UBA1845; family Fen-1342; genus JALHOX01. The sequence goes on from JALHOX010000283.1 coordinate 850, forward strand.
CGACAAAGACGTTTTGCGGGCGATCGGTGTAATACTGCAATTCGTTGTTGCCCCACCCCGGAATGCCATACGCCGATCCGTCGCCGATCATGTATTCCCAGCTCGACAGGTCGAGCGCGGTTCCGTCGAACTCGTCCGCCCAGGCCAGCGAACCTTGGCCATACGCGGCGACCGCTGCCATTCCGCAGGCGGCGAGCGATCGCAAAATCTGTCGATGGAATTCTGGCACGCTTAGAGCCTCATGGGTGGTGAAAGAGAGTCGAAACAGTGAGATGGAGGGTAGTCAGCGAGCGTGGATCGGGTCAAGAAAAAACGCCCG
>JALHOX010000283.1:1178-6073 GCA_022842805.1 Phycisphaerae bacterium
TTCGGACGATTCCAGCCGATGTAACACGATGTAACGAAATCGCAAGAATCAGGCTTCTCCGCAGCGTTTCGTGTTGTTCGCGTAGGTCGCTCGTACTAGGCTGTAATTTGAAACTATCTGAGTCGGGAGCGCGGACTCCGATGGCAACTCTGTAGCGCGACAGTTTGATGTGCTCGAATTCAGGAGGAGCAAGAGATGAAACAGTTTCGCATGACTCAGGCGATCACAGCCGCGTTCGGCGCTGCGACGATGTGCGCGGCGGCGTTTGCCGGCCCCACCAACCTGCTCGGCAACGCCGGCTTTGAAGACCCGTTCATTCCGGATGGCCCTCCCTTCACCGGAAACTGGGAGCCGTTCAGCGGCGGCGCCGGCTCCTTCTCGGTTCAGGGCAGCCTGACCCCGCGCACGGGTCTCGCTCACCTGCAGATGGGCATCGATAACACCGACAACACCTTCGCCGGCGCGTTCCAGGATGTCACCGGCCTGATCGCGGGTGACATCGGCACCTTCAGCGGCTGGCACATGACCCCGAGCAGCCCGTTCGATGTCGGCGTCGAATTCCGCATCGAGTGGCGCAACTCGACCCTCAACACCGAGATCTCGCGCACGCCCAACAGCACGGTCGCCCCGGGCAGCAGCTACTCGCTGTTCAGCCTCTCGGCCCCCGTGCCCGCCGGCGCCGACACCGCCCGTGTCGTCTACGCGATCCAGACCTTCGGCGGCGACGGCCCGACCAACAGCGGTCAGGTCTTCATCGACGACGCCAGCTTCACCGTCGTCCCCGAGCCGAGCACGCTTGCCATGCTCGCCCTCGCGGCCGGCTTTGCAGCGGCCAAGCGCCGCTAATCACTCGCCCTCGCGAGTGATCCATCGCAGCGGTTTTCGCGCGGCGCGATGATGAGTGGCATCAGTCCGAAATCGTCCATCGCAGTTTGATCGAAGCTCCCCCGCACAACATCGTGCGGCGGAGCATCTGCGAGCCGACCTCGGACTGCCACTCATCCGCGCCGTGCGTCGCATAGGGGCGCTGAATCTCGATCGATCGCGACGGCGACGACGCGAGCGTCAGAATCGTCGATTCCCCTTCGCGATGCGTTGCCGCCACCAGCCCATCCACCGTGCGCAGAGCGCGATCGGGCCCGGGCCAGACCTGAAGCACGCGACGCGAATCCAGCGTCACCACCTCCCCCTCAATCGGCGGCGACAGTTCCGGGTGCGCGCCGCGCTCAATCAACGTATCCACATCATCAGGCAACATCGGGATGATCGCGCCGCCCCGAACGAACAGCGGCATCTGCGCGAGCGGCGCATGCACCTCAATCGTCCGCCCCCCGGCGTGTGCCGCACCCGTCCACCAATCAATCCAGTTCGCGCCATCGATGCATTGCGGCAGATAGACCGCGCGATGCGTCCCCGGCTGAATCATCGGCGCCACGAGCAGATCCGGTCCGAACATGTACTGATAGCGGTGCCGCGCGGCCTCACTGTCCGCCGGGAACGCGAGCACCATCGGGCGGATGATCGGCATGCCCGTCTCCGCCGCGGCTCGGGCCGCCTCCTGCACGTAGGGAAACAGCCGCGTGTGCAGCTTCGCAAACGCGCGGTAGATCGCCAGCGTCTCTTCGTCGAAGTCCCACGGCCCGAGGTTGCTGGTCATGTGGACCATCATCAGCGGCGAAAAGGCGCCAAACTGCGTCCAGCGAATGAAGAGCTCTTTGTCGGGCCGGCCGATGTAACCAGCGATATCGTGACCCCAGAAAGGCAGCCCCGAGAGCGCCGCGTTCTGCCCGGCCAACACGACCGTCGGCAGACCGTTCTCAAACGAAAAGCTCGCCTCATTGTCGCCGGCCCAGCAAAAGGGCTGCGCTTGCGTGCCCGTAAAGCCGCAACGAGCCAGCAACACACCGTCGCCACCGAGGCGCGAATCGAGAAACGCCTGCGTCGACTCGAGATAGAGCCGCGCATAGCGATTCTTCATCTCGGCCGCTGGCGATCCGTCGTGAAAAACCGCATCGAGCACGAAGTTGCCCTCGCCGTCGTCGCACTTGAATCCTCGCCCGCCCCAACGCGTCGTCCGCTCAAGCTGCGCATGCCACCAGGCCACCGCCGCGGGATTGCTGAAATCAACCAATCCGCCGCGCCCCTTCCACCACGATGCGATCATCGGCTCGCCATTCGGCAGCTTCACCAAAAAGCCGCGCTCGACCGCTTCGGCGTAGTTGCTCGACGGCCCCGGGCCAATGCCGCTCATGTCGGTCACGTTCTCAATATTGATAAACGGCGTCAGCCAGAAGATCGGATAGAAGCCCAATTCGCGAACGCGCGCAAACATCGCCTCCGGATCGGTGAATTGCGTCGTGTTCAGCTCGAAGTTGTTGTAGCTCGTCTCCCACGGGCTATCGATCACGATCACCGAGCCGGGCAGATCGTGTCGCCGCGTGAGTTCCGCATCGGCCAGCAACTCCTCGCGATTGTGATGCACATTGCGGCTCTTCCACGGCGCAAAGGCCCACGCCGGCGGCACGCGCGGCCGCCCGCTGAGCCGCGTGAACTCACTGAGAAGCGCGCCGAAATCGGCCCCGCCGATCAGCACGAGCCGCAGCCGGGAAGCGCGAAAGCGCAGCAGAACGTGTTCGCGATCGGTCGCGTTCAAGTCGAATACGCCGGGTGCGGCGCTGTCGAGCCATGCTGCATACCCGCGCGTGCTCATGAAAAACGGCACGGGCTTGTACGAGACGGAGCCTTTGTCCTCCGGGCGGTCGATGCTCGCCATCGGCAGGATCAGCCCCTTGTGATTGAGCGAGCCGAAGCGCTCGCCGCAGCCGTAGTAACCCGAGTTGTCCTCCATCGCGATCTCAAAGTCGTGCACCGCGCCGTCCAGCGCGGTCCAGACGATGGCCGCAGCTCGATCGGACACAGCTTCAATTTCCACGCGGACGCGGTCGTTGGCGGCGCCGTCTTCCTTGGGGATCAGGCCGGACTGCAGCGCACCGTCCACCCGAATCGGCGGAATCTTCAGCGACTTCCCGGATTCGCGGCTCGGTTCGAGCTCGACTCGGAGTTCGCCGCTCGCCGCATCGAGGCGGATGCGAACACCGGCGGGCGACGACGCAGACTGCGCTAAAGCCGCGGCCGATGCCATCGCCAACGACGCAGATACGCAGGCAAGAGTGAGCAAGTGAACGCGGACCACGCGGAACCCTCCACGCCATCGAGGATTTGCAGAAGACGCTTCGGGGAGCTTACGGCGAACGCCGCCACAGGTCTGTGCAATCTGCGGATCAGGAGCCGGCGAGCCCGGCCAGCTCTGCCCGCGCGGCGACAGCGCGATCCGCCTCGCCGCTCCGTTCGAAGTGAGCGACCAGGCGCTTCAGCCCGGCGACGACATCATCGGGGGCCGAGCCGCAATTGATTCGAAACGCCGCAAGGCTCATCTGCAACATTGCTTCGGCGGCCGCGGATTCGCCCAGCTTGGATAGCGTTTCGCCGAGCTTGCCGCGGGCGATGCCGAGGCGGCGATCGAATGGGGGCAGGTTGGCGGCACAGAGATCGACGCTCTCCGCCAGCGGCCCCCAGGCGCCGGCGTAGTCGTCTGCCTGCATGCAGTAGGTCCCGAGCCGATTGAGGAAGAGCGCGTCGCCCATGTCCGGCGCGATGCCCGCCTCCCGCCGCAAGCCGATCATGCGTCGCAGAAACTCGGCCGCTTCGCTGTAGCGCTTCTGGCTCTCCATGTTCCAGGCCAGCGCGTCGAGCGCCGTTCGCGTGTCGGGGTGGAGCGGTCCGAGCGTCGCTTCGTAGTCGGCGAGCGCCGCGCGAAACATCTGCTCCGCCACGTCGAACCGGCCCATCTTCTGATGGCACCAGGCGAGGTTGTGACGATACTTCAGCGTCTCGGCGTGGCGCGGGCCGAGGGCGCGCTCGGACTGGGCGGCCAGCTCCTCCAGCAGCTTGGCCGCGTCGGCGGGGCGATCGGTTCGAAGATAGGACGTCGCCAGGCAATTGATCGCGGCCAGCGTCTCCGGATGATCAGCTCCCAACGACGCCGCGCTGGCGGTGATGGCCTTTTCCAGGAGCGGAGTCGCTTCGGCGTGGCGACCGGCGAAGCTCAACGCCGTGCCGAAACTACGCTGATTCGAAAGCACGACGCGATGATCCGGCCCCAACTGACGTGCGAGCAGCGGCGCGGCTTGCTCAAAATAGTCGATCGCTTCCGCGTAGCGGTGCTGCTCGACCAGGCCCGAGCCGATGTCGTGCAGCACCTGCGCCACGAGCGGATGATCGTCGCCCACGAGCCGGCGCAACTCGGCCAGCGCTTCGAGCTTCACCTGCGACGCCTGCGGCTGATCCCCGCGATAGTGCAGCGCCGAGCCGAGCATGTTCAGGGCTCGGGCCAGGTCGACATCGCCCGCGGGGGGGCGCAGGCGGCGAATGCGCACAGCTTCGCGCATCGTTCTCTCCGCCTCCGCGTACAGACTCTTGCCCATCTGGATGTCGGCAAGGACTTCGAGGCTCTCGGCCCGCGCGATCGAATCATCACCCGCGACGCGCGCCGTCTCCGCCAGAACGCGGTCGATGATCGTGTCAGCCTCATCGAACCGCCCGAGCAGTTGCAGGTTCGCCGCTTTGCGCCGCAGCGCTGCGAGCACGCGCATCGGATCGGCATTCTTCGATTGCTGCTGCAATTCGGCGGCGCGTTCAAGATGGGGCTGCGCTTCGGCAAACAGACCAAGAGCCGCGTAGCTGTCGCCCAATGTCGCGCGAATCGCCGCCTCCACCTCGGGCGCACCGGCGAATCGTGCGGCAACGCCTCCGGCCGCGCGATCAAGCACCGAAGCAACGGTCATTTCGCGCCCGCCGGTGGTCCAGGGATTCGGCGAGGCGAGAAGGTCGTCGAC
>JALHOX010000284.1 GCA_022842805.1 Phycisphaerae bacterium
TTGCTGCGTGATGCGGCCGAGGAAGAGGACGATCTTTTCGTCCTTGCCGATGGGGGGCAGCGCGGCGCCGGTGCTCGGGCCGTTTTCGTCGATCGCGTTGTAGACCACGTCGACCTTTCGCGCGTCGACGCCGTAGTGCTTGAGGATGATGTTTTTGGTCAGAAAGCTGACCGCGACGACGCGCGTGGCGCGGTGCATGCCCTCGCGTTCGATGTCGTAGATGCGCTGATCGACGTGCAGGCCGGAGCGGTCGAATTCGGTTGAGTGGACGTGGACGACGAGCGGCTTGCCGGTCAGGTCGGCGGCGCGGATGCCGGCGCGGAAGGTCATCCAGTCGTGGGCGTGAACGACGTCGAAGGTTTCTTCGACGCAAAGCTCATCGACGAGGTCGCGATAGCGCTCGATCTCGTCGAAGAGGTTTCCGGCGTAGTCGCCGCCGGGGCCGGTCTGCGCGCCGGCGGGCAATTTGCGGCGTTCGGAGGTGGGGGCGACGCCGGGGGCGATGCCGAGCCGGGCGGCGCCGCGCTGCGTGGTGCCGAGGGTGGCGGCGACGTCGGCGGGGTCGGCGTCATGGTCCATGTAGGGGGCGAGGTCGGCATCGACGGCGCGGAACTTTACATGGCGGAACTCGGCGGAGCCGAAGGATTTACCGATGGCCTGGCGGCGCTCCATGGTGGGCGTGGGGCGGCCGGGGGCGATGAGCTGCACGTGGGTGGCGTGAGTGGCTTCGACGGGCTTGGGCAGGACGAAGAGGATTTCGGCGCCGAGCCGATCGAGGCCGCGCGTGAGGCCGTAGCAGGCGGTGCCGAGGCCACCGCTGATGAATGGCGGGAACTCCCATCCCAACATGAGGATGCGCATTGATTCCGCTCCAAGAAGCCGCCGGGCTTCCGAGTCACAAGTCTCACAGCAAAGTTGCCGGTTGTCGGGTGCCCAAGGCGGCGATCACGACGATCTATACCGCTTATCGACAGAAAGTATTTGCGATTTACGGGACTGTCAAACAGATTCACGGGAATCGCGCGGCTGAGAGGGGGTGTGGCGGAGATCGTTGAAGAAAGTCGGCGGCGGGCGGGTTCTGAAATGGGGTTGGGTGGGGGGCGGGTGGGGGTCGGGTTTGGGCGGTTGGCGGGGTGGGTGGCGTAAATTCGCGAGTGGTGGTATCTTACGGCCCGGTTTGCGACAGATTCGCAGTGGTCGATCGGATTCTGCCGCGCTGTTCGGCGCAGCAGGTGGGCTCCGCATCGACTAGCGGCGTTTGGATTTGCGAACCTCAGGCATCGGGCGAACGGACGGGAGATTCTCGGCCGCGCCCTCGTCGTCCGCACGGAGTACTTGGTGGCTGCAACGCGCGTACACAATCTGGCCAAAGAGCTGGGCGTCGAGAGCAAAGAGATCATCAAGAAGTGCGCCGCGGAAGGCGTCGAGCTCAAGAACCACATGGCCGTGGTGTCCGTCGGATTGGCGCAGTCGATCCGTGAATGGTTCTCGGCCGGGGACGATATCACTACGGTCGAAGTTGCTGAACCTGTGGACCTGGCGAAGGTTCACAAGCCGGCGCGGCGCAAGACGACCGGGAAGCCGGAGAGCCTGAACGGCGACACGGAGCACGGCGCGGAAAGCGACGCCGTCGAGTCGCACGATCAGCAACACGAGCAAGACCTGCAGCAGGTGGGGGAATCGATCGCGGCGACGGCGACGCTGGAAGCGCCAGTGGCAGAGCCTGTGGCGGAGCCCGAGCCTCCGATCGCGGAGGTCGAGCCTCCTGCGCCGGTGACGCTGGTCGCGCCGAGCGAGCCGGTTGCGGCTCCGGAGGAGAGCGCCCCGACGATCGTGGCGGCGCCGATCGAGCACGTTCCGGCGCCGGTCACCCCGATTCCGATGCCCGCGCCGGCTCAGCCGCCGGGCGAGATGCGTCCTGCGGCGCGTGCGGGTCAGAAGCCCGAAGGGCCGGCGGGTCCGCAGCGTCCGGTGTTTGAGCCGCCGAAGCGGACGGAACCGATTCGGCCTTTGGGTCCGCAGCTTGTACCGAAGCCGGCGGAGCTGAAAGGCCCGCGCGTTGTGCGCATTGAAGCGCCGGAGCCGATGGCTCCGCCGCGTCCGCGTCCGCGACCGGCGAGCGGCGGTCCCGGCGGTGGCGGTGGTCCGAATCGTCCGGGCATTCCGATGCCGCCGTCGCCTTCGATCGGCGGCGGAGCGGCTGGTGCGGCGGCGCGGCGCGGTCGCGTTCCGACGCGGGATGAGGAAGCGGCAGCGAAGCGTGCGGCGCGGAGCAAGGAAGAGAAGGCCGCGGCGGATGTGGACGCGCAGGTACGTGAATGGCGCGAGAAGGACGTTCTGGAGCGCCAGGAGCGTCTGCGGAGCGCGACGGGGCAGGGGCTTGCGCAGCGTCGTGCGGCGGAGCGTCGGCGTCAGTCGCGTCCGGGCGGCGGTCCGCAATTGCCGGGCGCGCCGAAGCGTCCGGAGATCGCGATCAGCACTCCGATCGGGATGAAGGATTTCTGCGCGACGGTGGGCGTGCAGTTTGTGATGCTGTTCCGCAAGCTGCAGGACCTAACGGGGCGGATGTGGACGATCAACGAGCAACTGGACAACGACACGGTTGTGCTGCTGGCGGCCGAGCTGGGTCTTGAGATCAAGATCGAGAAGGCCAAGACCGAGCTGGAAAAGCTGGTGGCCGAGGTGGAGGCGCGGGAGCGCAAGCATCTGCAGCCGCGTCCGCCGGTGGTGACGATTCTGGGTCACGTCGACCACGGCAAGACGTCGCTGCTGGACAAGATTCGGGCGGCGAACGTCGCGGGCGGGGAAGCGGGCGGTATTACGCAGCACATCGGCGCGTATCGCGTCGATCGCGGCGACTGGCACGTCACGTTCCTCGATACGCCGGGTCACGCGGCCTTTACGGCGATGCGTGCGCGGGGTGCGAACCTGACGGACGTGGTGGTGCTGGTGGTGGCGGCGAACGACGGCGTGATGCCGCAGACGGTGGAGGCGATCAACCACGCGAAGGCGGCGGACGTCGAAATCGTGGTGGCGTTGAACAAGATCGACATTCCGGGCATCGACACGAACAAGGTGTATGGCCAGCTTGCGGAGCGTGAGCTGGTGCCGACGGAGTGGGGCGGCAGCACGGACGTAGTGAAGACGAGCGCGGCGACGGGCGTGGGCGTCGACGATCTGCTGGCGCACCTGAGCCAGCTCAGCGAGCTGATGGATCTGAAGGCGGATCCGACGTTGCCGGCGACGGCGACGGTGATTGAAGCGCGGATGAAGGAAGGGCACGGCGCGGTGGCGCAGGTGCTGGTGCGCGAGGGGACGCTGAAGGTCGGTCAGGCGTTTGTGTGCGGGCCGGCGAGCGGAAAGATTCGATCGCTGCGGAATGATCGCGGGCAGCCGGTGAAAGAGGCCGGTCCGGCGACGCCGGTGGAGATCGCGGGTCTGGATGAGCTGCCGAGCGCCGGCGAGAACCTCTATGTTTTGAGCGATCTGGGGCGGGCGAAGCTGATCGCGACGGAAGTGCAGCAGGCGCGCCGAAACGAGACGCTGAAGGCGGCGTTGTCGCCTCGCAGCACGCTGGAAGACCTGTTGCGCGGAACGGGCAACGAGGACGAGATTCCGGAGCTGAACGTCATCCTGAAGGCGGACGTGCAAGGCTCGGTGGATGCGTTGCAGCATGAGCTTTCGAAGTTGCCGAAGGACCGCGTGAAGCTGGTGATCAAGCACTCGGCGGTGGGCGCGGTGAACGAGGCGGACGTTGATCTGGCGCACGTGACGGGCTCGATCGTGGTCGGGTTCAACGTTGTGCCGGACGATCGCGCTCGTCGGCGTGCGGACGAGATCGGCGTTGAGATTCGGCCGTACCGCATCATCTACGAACTGATCGACGACGTGAGCAAGGCCCTGGCGGGCTTGCTGGCTCCGATCGAGAAGGAAGAGCTGAAGGCGACGGTGGACGTGCGCAAGGTGTTCTTCGTCTCGAAGCTGGGCAACGTGGCGGGTTGCCTGGTGAGCGACGGCACGATCCAGCGGAATCACATGGTGCGGCTGGTTCGCGATGGTCGCGTGATCCTGGAGAAGGCGCAGATCGACTCGCTGAAGCGGTTCAAGGATGACGCGAAGGAAGTGAAGGCCGGCACGGAGTGCGGCATCAAGATCAAGGGCTTCGACGATGTGAAGCCCGGCGATCAGATTCAGGCGTATCAGATCGTGCAGATCGCGCAGACGCTCTAACTTTCGAACCATGCCGGGCGCCGCGGGGCGGCGCCTGCGGCGTATTTTTCCTCGACACTATGGTGGTAGGCGTGTTGCGCGTGCGGCTTGGGATTTTTGAAGCGATGACCCTGAAGGACAAGCGTCGTGTGACGCGGAGTCTGCGGGACAAGCTTCGGAATCGTCATAACGTCTCGGTGGCGGAGGTGGACGACCTGGACCATCGGCAGGCGGCGACCTTCGGCGTGGCGATGGTTTCGAATGACGCGGTGTTTGTGCAGAGCGCGTTGGACAAGATCGTCGACGAGTTGCGGACATGGCCGCACGCGACGCTGCTGGAACACGACATCGAGCTGGTTTGAAGCGCGAGCGGATCGAACCCTACCTGCTTTCGCGGCGGTCGCGCCGCGGAGACGCACTGAGCGAGGCATTTCCGAGTTGACACGCAGACAGGAACGAGTGGCGAGCCTGATTCGACGGATCCTGGCGGAGGAGCTGCAGCGGCGGATCGTGGATCCGCGGCTGGAGCGGATGACATCGATTACGCGGGTGGAGATGAGCCCCGATCTATCGGTGGCGAAGATTTATGTGAGCGTGATGTCGACGGCGGCGCGGCAGAAGCTGTCGCTGCAGGCGTTGCGGTCGGCGGCGGGGCGGCTGAGGCACGCGGTGGGCGAGCAGTTTCAGGCGCGGGTGGTGCCGGAGCTGATTTTCAAGCTGGATGATTCGTTGCAGCGGGCGGCGGAAACGAACGCGCTGATTGAGCGCTCGCTGGCGGATTCGCCGGCGAAGCCGCCGCGCGAGGATGGGGGCGTTGACGCGCTGGCGGACGATGTGGAGGGGGAGGACGACGATTGGGACGACGACGACGAGGAAGCGGACGGCCTGGTCGTCGAGTTTGACGATGAGGCGAGTGAAGAAGACGGGTCGGCGCAGGCCGACGACACGGAGGATGATCGCCAATGAGGGGCGCAACCGAAGCAGCCAAGCGGGTGAAGAAAGTCTTCGCGAGTCTGAAGAGCAGCCTGGGGAAGGTGCCGCGTCTGCCGGTGGCGGACCCGATCACGCAACTGCTGCTGGGGGTGTTTTCGCGGAGCCTGCCGGAGACGAAGGCGCGCGAGATCGTCGATCATCTGCGCAGCCTCGTGGTGGACTACAACGAGCTGCGAGTGATGCCGCCGCACGAGCTGGCGGCGGAGTTGCCGGGGATTCCGGACGCGTATCGGAAGTGCGAGGATGTTTCGCGGGCGTTTAACGCGATTTTTGCGATTGAGCACAGCGTGTCGCTGGATCGCGTGAAGGGGCTGCCGAAGCGCGACATGATCGCATATCTGGAGAAGGTGCCGGGGTTGGAGCCTTATACGCGGGCGCGGATTCGGCTGTTGGGATTTGAGCAGCCGGCGGCGCCGCTGGATGAGGCGATGTGGGCGTATGGCCGGGCGGAAGAGTTTATTGATCCGAAGTGCGATCTGGAAGAGGCGCAGGCGTTTTTGGAGCGGACGCTTTCGGATGATGATCTGCCGGACTTTGTGGCGCTGTTGAAGCGTCAGGCGTGGTCGGACTATGGCAACGCGGTGAAGAAGGGTCAGACGGCGCGGATTGCGAGCGTTGCGCCGGATCGCAAGTCGACGAACATGCTGCTGGAGGTGGCGGGCGGGCAGGTGCCGGACGACGAGCCGGAGCTGGATGAGATTCCGGATCCGGAGCTGGTGGAGGCGGAGGAAGGTTCGTCGAAGAAGCGCGGCCGGAAGGGCGAGGGGAAGGGCGGCGCGAAGGGGGCGGGCAAGGGCGCTGGGGCGTCGGAGCCGACGAAGCGCGAGAAGCCGCGC
>JALHOX010000285.1 GCA_022842805.1 Phycisphaerae bacterium
GCTCTTCCGATCTCTTCGGCACCGGCGTCTTCACCAGCGACGGCCGCGGCGCAACCGTGATCAGCGACCGCTTCCTGGCCGATGCGTCCGTGCCCGATCAGCCCACCGCCGCCCGCTACACCGCATTTGGCAACAACATCGCCCAAAACCCCGCCGGCGACGTCTTTTTTCAAGCCACCTACAGCGGCGGAAACGGAACGCGCGGCCTCTTCATGGCCCGCGGCGGGCAAACCTTTCGGGTGATCGACAATCGCGCCAACGGCAGCTTCGCGGGAATCGCCGCCGGCGCCGCCGGCGGCGGGGCGCAGACCTTCGCCGACGCCGTCGCCGTCAGCAACAATTTCATCGTCGTCGACACCGCACTGACCAGCGGCGGTCAGGCCCGCAACGCGATCCTCCGGTGGAGCTGGGCCCAGCGCCGCTGGACCGAAATCACCGGCGATGGCGGCGCGGCGGCCGACACCCTACTCACCGGCGTCAACGAGCGCGGTCAGTTTGCATTTCTCTCCGGCGGGCGACCGCATCTGAACGACGGATCGCAATCGGTCCGGCTCGATACCAACCTGCCCGCGGCGCTGTCCGGCGCGACGATTCGCTGGGACGCCGGCGGCTCGATCAGCCGCGCGGGCCGCGTAATCCTGCGCTACACGCGCGATCCCGATTCGACGGTCCTGGCATCGCCGGGCGCAGTGATGTGGACCGGCACGCAACTGCTGATCGTGGCCGATAGCGGAGCGAACATCCCCGCGGCGGACATCTTCGAGATCGGCATTCTCTCGCCGCCCGAACTGGATCGCCCGGGCCGCAACGGTGCGATCAACAACGCCAACCAGGCGGCACTGCGCGTGCGCCGCCGCGGCCCCGATGGGCAAGCCAACACCGCCGACGATATCGACGCAATCTTCCGCGTCAGCGGCACGCCCTGACGACTCGGCAACGCACCGTCCGCCTCGCGGCGCAAGGGCCGCCAAATCTCTCGCGCGGGCTCCGCTAGCCATGTCCGGCTAACGCTACGATCCCCGATCGTCACTCGTCGACCGCTTCGACACCGCCGCACCAACGGGCCGCCCCCCGGCCCATTTCACCGCTCTGGGAGAACGCCATGCACAAGCACGAGGAGATCGGGTCGCTGCTGGAGTTTGCGGTCGAATCGGCTCAGCTGGCCGGGGCATTCACGCTCGGCTACTTCAACGCCGCCACGCCGCATCAGATGAAGGCCGACCGCACGCCCGTGACCGACGCCGATCGCGGCGCGGAGCAGCAGCTGCGCGAGCGGATCGCGAAGTATTTCCCGCAACACGGCATCCTCGGTGAAGAGTTCGGCGAGACGCCCGGCGCTGGGGCTGCCAGCGAGCGCGGCGGCGCGGGACGCTGGATTCTCGACCCGGTCGACGGCACCTACTCCTTCATCAGCGGCGTGCCGCTCTACGCCACGCTGATCGCCTTTGAGCGCGATCGCGAGATGCTCCTCGGCGTCATCCACCTGCCCGCACTGCACGAGACCATTTACGCCGCTCGCGGCATGGGTTGCTGGTGGAACGGGCGGCGGGCGCGCGTGTCGAGCGTGGCCACGCTCAGCGATGCACGGCTCTGTACGTGCGGCACCAAAAACATCGCCAAATATGGACGCGAGCCCGGCTTCCAACGACTGCGCGATGCCTGCTACGCCGACCGCGCCTGGAGCGACGCCTACGCCTACGCCTTGGTCGCCACCGGCCGGGCAGAGATCGCGGTCGATCCGATCATGAGCCTGTGGGACGTCGCGCCGCTCTATCCGATCATCCACGAAGCGGGCGGTCGCATCACCGATTGGCGCGGCGAACAAGACCCCTACGCGACGGATTCGGTGGCGACGAACGGCGCCGTGCATACCGACGCGCTGCGGCTGCTGCGGGCGGAAGCGTAGCAAATATCGAAACGGGCCGATGCTCTCTATCGCAGCGCGCCGAGACCCTCGCCGCGCAACTCGAACTCGGCCTTTTTTTGGAAGCGCTTTGGATCTGAATCAGACGGATCCGGAGCGCCCAGCGACCAGCGCACGCAACCGGCCCACATCGCCAACACCGCCAGCCACTGCGCCCCCGCCGCCCGCGCCAACGGCCAGGCCAGCGCCACAATCGCGATCAGCCACACCCAGAGCATCGCCTCGGTGAATCGATCGGGCCGACCGAGTGCCGCACGCTGCTTTCCGGCCCGATCCGCCAGAAACGCCAGCGGCCAGTAGACCAGCGGCAGATAGTGCGTCCAGAGCAGCGGCGTCGCCAGCAACATCATGCAACACCAGGCGCCAAACTGCGCATGCAGACTGCGAAGCTGTTCCAGCGACTGCGGCGGCCACCGCGCGGGCGAACGCACGACCGCGGCAATGCTGATCGTCACCAGCAGCGCCATCGTCACCGCATAAATCCACCACACCGCGCCGCGCGGCAAGTTCGCCACGTTCATCCGCGTCGGCGGCTTCTCCGGCTGCGGGTCGTAATCCACCGGCGTCAGCCAGCGCCGCAGCACGATCGGCAGTGCGTTGTTGCTGTACTTCGATTTGATCGGCTTTTCCGCGTAAATCGTGGCGTGCGCCGAGTGACCCTCGACCGCACGAGCGCGATACGCGGCGTGTTCTGCGACGGTGCGGCTGTGGCCGATCACCGCCAGCGGCGCCCCCCACCCCAGCAGCACCGCAAAGCCCACCGTCGCCGCCGTCATGCGCCAGCGCCCGCGAATCAGGAAGAACGGAAGCAATGCGACGGGCATCAGCTTCACCACCGCCGCCAGCGCCAGGGCGATCGCCGCGAACCACTCTTCCCCACGAATCGCGAGAAACCAGGCCAGCACCACGAGGAACGTCAGAAACAGCGCCAGTTGTCCGAGTACGCCACAATCAATGGCATAAGGAAGCATGAGCAGCAGCGCGAGGTAGGTCGGTGGGCGCGGCCGCGGCGCGAGGCCGTCGTTCAGCACAATCTCCGTCAGCAACACCGCCATCCCCCACGCCAGCGAGCTCGCGATGGTCCAGACGACGATCGCCGCAGGCAGCGGCAGAAAGCTCCAGGCCTGCATGAAAATCGTGAACGCGGGCAAATAATTGTGTACGCCCAGCTCGCTCGACAGCTCCCCCGTCTCGCGAAAGTGCTTCGCCGTCCGCCAGAAGTCGCGAAAGTCGGTCCCGTTCTCGGCTCGAATCGGCGTGTAAACGCACAGCGCAAGCGTGACGATGAGCCACGCGGCGACGAGCGGTCGCCAGCCGGACGGGATGCGCAGCCATGTCTCGCGAAGCGGGATCACGGGGCGGGAAGTTAGAGGATTTTCGCGGATTGTGCCGCAAGCCATCCGTCGCGCGACGCAACCCGCGACACCACGTGCCAATGGCGACCGCTCGGTTTACGCTTCCGCACCGACTCACTGTAGAAGGAACGAAAGCATGCTCACCGAGATTGTTGGTCGCCGTCTGTTGCCCGCTGCGTTCGTGCTTAGCGCTCTGCTTGCCGGCTGCACCGCCACGGAGCGCCGCGATGCGCCGGCAGCGCTGGACGTCGCCGGCGACGACCTGGCGCTGCTGAAATCATGGATGATCGGCTCGTTTAGCAGTGCCGAGCAGTCCGCCGCTGACCCGGAGAATTTCTTCGACATTCGTCTGGAAATCGTGCCGATCTGGCGCGGCCGCGACGGCGGTGCGTGGATGTATGTCGAACAGGCCGCCGCCCAGTCGCTCGACAAGCCCTATCGCCAGCGCATCTACCAGGTCACCGCGGCGGGCGACGGCGCGTTCGAAAGCGCCGTCTACGAATTGCCCGGCGACCCGCTGGCCTACGCCGGCGCGTGGAAAACGCCGGAGAAATTCGACGCAATCAACCCGGAGGAATTGCAACAGCGCGCCGGCTGCACCGTTCATCTTCGCAAGCAGGACGGCGCGACCTTCGCCGGCCGCACGATCGGCACAGGCTGCACCAGCACGCTGCGCAGCGCGAAGTACGCCACGTCTGAAGTGAGCATTACCGCGGAGGGAATGCGAACCTGGGACCGCGGCTATAACGAGGCGAATGAGCAGGTATGGGGGGCGAAGACGGGGCCGTATGTGTTCAAGAAAGTGGCGGCGAACGGCGGTTAGCCGCGCTCGAAGGCAGTCGAAGACCGCCGTAACGACTCGATTCGACTTCAGAACCTAACGTCCGCGTCCACATCGACTAACTCGGCTCACATCGCGCATCCGCGCGGGCTGAAGCCCGCGGCTCGTCAAGCGAAAGACATTAATTGCGGCCCGGCGGCAGCCCCGCGTTCTGCCCCATCACCGCCGCCCGCACCCACGCACCCTGCTCATAGCTGAAGCGCCGCAGCGCCACGCGCTCGCGATTCTGCGGGCCGTTGCCGCGGATGACGGCGTTGAACTCGTCCCAATCGGGCTGGCTGAAGCTCCATCGGCCGGTCGCCTTGTCCTCCGCCAGCTTCGAATCGACGACCCAACGTGACGAGCCGTCAGCGTTGCGAATCACCTTGCCGCTCGCGTCACGCTCGTAGGTCTTGATCACGAGGCCCAGATCGCGGGCCGCGGGCGCGAAGCGATCGACGAACTTCTGCCGCAGCTCGTCGTTGGTCGCGGTCTTGATCCGCCACTTCATGAACGGCGCGGTTTTCGAGCTGTCCTTGTCCGGCGGGCCGAAGAACATCAAACACGGATTCCACCAGCGATCGAAGGCCTGCTGAGCCATCTCTTTCTGTCGCGGCGTGCCGCTCATCAGCGTCAGCACCATGTCTTCGCCGCTCTTGAAGTGAAAGGCCTCTTCCATGTTGATCCGCATCATCGTGCGGACATAGGGCCCATAGCTGCCCTCGGCGAGCGTCTTCTGATTCATGATCGCCGCCCCATCGACCAGCCACTGGATCATGGCCACGTCGCCCCAGGTCGGCGCGGGATAGTTGAAGACGTTGTGATACTTGGTCTTGCCGGTGATCAGGTCGCGCAGCATCTGGTCGCGCGTCTTGCCCAGGTCTTGCGACACGCGATAGAGCATCTGTCCGTGCCCCACCTCGTCCTGCACCTTCGCGATCAGCGCCAGACGCCGCTTCAGCGACGGCGCGCGCGTGATCCACTCGCCCTCCGGCAGCGCGCCGACGATCTCGCTGTTGGCGTGATGCTCGGCCATCTTCAGCATGCCGACGCGATAGTTGTGCGGCATCCAGTCGTCAGCCTCGATAACTCCCCCGCCGCGACGCGGGCCTCAAAGTCGGCCAGCCGCTGCGGGTCTTCCTGAATCGACCAATCGATCTTCAGCTCTTCGGTGGCGGCGGAGACGCTCATGCGAAATTGCTCCCGGGTGCTCTCTGAGTCCAGCGCCGAACGACGCCGCCGCTCGCCGTCGCGAAGCATGCGGCTCACTCGTTGTAAGTAGTGTATCCGCGCCGGCGCGAGTTGCATGGGGCGGGCGGAGTTTCACGCGAATCAGCGGGATGCGATCGTTGCGGGCGCTCCGGCGCGGCGAAATCCGCGCTGCGCGCATTTCAGGAAAACACCCCAATCCGACAATCCCCGCCATCTCGCGCGATCGTGGCATGGCGTTTGCGTCAGCAAACGTGTTTCACGTGAAACACGTTTGCCGGCCCACGGTGCTGCTAGGGCTTCGCGCCGCGCTTTTGCTCAAAGAGCCAGGGCAGCAACTCTTTTTGGGCGAGCGCTTTCCCCAGGATCGCGTGGGCCTTGTCTTCGAACTCCGTGAATTCAACGTCCGGGTTGACCTTGCGCAATTCGCTCAGGTGCGAACGCACGCGGCTGATCGAGACGTCGGGATCACGGGCGCCATGAAAGACCCACATCGGCACCTTTTTGTACGCCCGCACCTTGCGCGAGTCGGCGTCGCCGGCGACGGGGATGGCCGCGGCAAAAAGTTCGGGCTTGCGCGCCAGCATTTCCCACACACCGAAGCCGCCCATCTCCGCTCCCAGCAGGTAGACGCGGTCGGGGTCAATCGGCTGCTCGGCGATCGTCTTTTCGACCA
>JALHOX010000286.1 GCA_022842805.1 Phycisphaerae bacterium
GGCAAGGAACGGACACTCGGCACGTCGCTCGACAAATACTTCGCGTCACGACACAGAGAAACGAAGCACCGATGATGCGGGGCGCTAGCCGGGGAAGCCGTCCACAACGAACAGTCGTCCCGTCACGGTAGCGCGGCTCGAAACACACCGACGCCGAACTCGGCCGCAGCGGCCCAACCCGTGATACGCTCGTGCGCGGGCAGATGATCCCGCTCAATTCCGGTCGGCCGCTGCCCCGCGCTCCGCAATGGATGACGGGTTTTGCTGCGTGGCGAGGATGCCCACGACGCGGATGGAATTCTCCAGCGGTCGATAGATGATCGCGTAGGGGAATCGTTGAACGAACGCGCGGCGCAGCGTGGCGTTGACTCGCTCGTAGCTGTGCGGCCAGTACTCGATGACTCCAAGCGTGCGATCGACTTCCAGTCGGAACAGTTCGCCGAGCGACGCCTGCTTCTGCTCGTAGTAACGCTGAGCCCGGCGCAGGTCCTCGATTGCCGCGGGAAGGAAGACTACCGGGGTTGCCATTCGCCCGACTTCAGGCTGGCGCGAACCTCTTCCCACGGAATGCCTGTCACCAATCCGGCCTCGGCGGCGGCGTCCCGCCGCTCCAGTTCCGCGAGTTGAGCGGC
Organism: Phycisphaerae bacterium; assembly: GCA_022842805.1. Taxonomy (GTDB): domain Bacteria; phylum Planctomycetota; class Phycisphaerae; order UBA1845; family Fen-1342; genus JALHOX01. Next base: position 633 of record JALHOX010000286.1, read on the forward strand.
GGTCAACGGTTCGCGGAATGAATGTGCCGTTTCAAGCAGCTCACCCGCCAAGAGCAGTCGCTCGGCCTCCGACAGGCCGGTGAGGTCGAAGTTTCGCGTCGTGGTCATGCTGCCCCCTTCCATATCAACAGTTATGCCAAAAGTGCGGGCAGTTGTAAACAGAATCGTGCGCGCCGCTACATGCGCGTGAGGGTGACCTCACGAAAGAAAACCGGCGCGAGCACCGGCTTTCTTAATCGCGATCGGCGCTATTCGGTCGCCGGTTCGCCGAGAATCGCCTCGATGACGCGCGCCGCGGTCTTCTGAATCAGGTCCAGCGATTCAACCAGCGTCTCGCGCTTTCCGTCGTAGAGCTGGATGTAATCGGCGGCGTGAGAACCGCACTCCAGTCCGATGGCCCGGCTGACGACGAAGGCGACCGCTTCGGCTTCGGTTTCGCGCACGGTCTTGGTCGTTGCGGAACGGCGGTCACCGCGGTGCATCAGCTCGTGCGCCAGTTCGTGGGTGAGCACGGAGAACTCCTCGGCGGGCGACAGGGACTTGAGGACTTCGATCCGCCCGCCGAGCGAACGACCGAGGGCACCGCCGAGATTGTCGGCGTAGTCGAGCGTGATGCCGCTGGCGGAGATCAGTGCTATGAGCCGCTCGGTGTGGGCGCCGGGGTCGCCTGCCACGCCGGCGAATTCGGGCAGCGGATCGCCGTCGGTTTGCGAGACGTCGAACACATAGACCGCCCGGAAGCGGAGCAAGTCGCGATCATTTTCCTCATCGTCGTCCGCTTCGGCCTTCGCCTTGATGTGCATCGGCGCGATGATGACGATGCCTTTCTCGCCCTTGCGGACGAAGCGATTGAGCTTGCGCCAGGCGTTGAATCCGGCGACCTGCGTCGCGTCGGGTTTCTGCATGGCGATCAGCATCACGTTGTTGAAGCTGTAGTGATGGAAACGGCCCAGCATCGTCAGGTAGGCGGTCAGCGATTCGCTTTTGCCCTGATCGAGTGCGGCGGTCAGGTTAGCGAGTGCTTCGTCGGCGATCTTCTTGGCGTGTTCTGCTTTCATGGTGTTTGCTCCTTTTGGTGGTGCGCGAAGGGACCGTCCCTTCACCCAGGGCTGAGGGACGGACCGCCGCGCCAAAAGGAGCTGGCGAGCGCACGGCTGACTGAGTCCGAAGCGACTTTGCAACGGGCGTGACAGGGTTCCCGCCGAAGGCGGACGCAACGCGGCCCTGGCGCGACCGGTGCCGGAGCGCAGGACGACCGCAAAGCGGCAGTCTGGCGGGCGCGAAGCGGATGAAAGCGAACAAGCCCGAATATCGCATCAGGCACAACGAACCGCCGCCGGGTCTCGGAGAGTTCGTGAACGCGACCGCCGAAGGGGCTGGGCGGTGTGGGTCAATCGGCAGCATCGAGGAAGTGGCTTGACGCGGCATCGATGATTCGCTGCGTCGTGCGATCTTGCGAATTCGATGAAACACATCTGCCCAGACCGCCAACTTATGAAGTGACGGTTTGATGCGCCCGACGCGCGCGTATTAACCCATAGGTTGAAAAACTGTGGCAGGATGCTCGGATGTTGCGAGTGACCGAGAGCAAAAGTGCGGGCCGTGCCAAGAGCTACTACAGCACGGCCGACTACTACAGCGAGGGCCAGGAGCTGATCGGCCATTGGCGCGGCGAGGGGGCGGTCCGGCTGGGGTTGTCCGGTGCGGTCGATCGAGCCGACTGGGACCGGCTCTGCGACAATCTCGACCCGCGTTCGGGCCAGCCGTTGACCGCCCGGCGGAACACCGAACGGCGCATCGGCTACGACTTCAACTTCCACTGCCCCAAGAGCGTCTCGCTGCTCTATGGCCTGACGCAGGATGAGCGCATATTGGAGGCGTTTCGCGAATCGGTCGCGGCGACGATGGAAGACATCGAAGCCGAGTCGAAGACGCGCGTTCGCAGCGACGGTCGGAACGAGGATCGCGTTACGGGGAACCTCGTCTGGGGCGAGTTCCTGCATTTCACGGCGCGGCCGGAGGAGGGCGTGCCAGACCCGCACCTGCATGCCCATTGCTTCGTGTTCAACGCAACCTTCGATTCTGAAGAATCGCGCTGGAAAGCTGGACAGTTCGGCGACCTGAAGCGCGATGCGCCCTACTTCGAGGCGGTCTTCCATGTTCGCCTTGCCCGTCGGCTGGAAGAACTGGGCCTTGAAACTGTGCGAACTGCGAAGGGCTGGGAGATCGCCGGCATCCGCGCGGAAACGCTGGCCAAGTTCTCGCGCCGCACGGCCCGCATCGAAAAGCTTGCCCGCGAGCGTGGCATCACCGATCCCGACGCCAAGGCGGAGCTCGGCGCCCAGACTCGTAGCGGCAAGGACAAAGAGCTGACCATGCCCGAACTGGAAGCGCTCTGGGCCGAACGCCTCACGGATCGGGAGGAGGCCGATCTCGAAGCGCTGTCGCGGCGAATCGGCGATCGCGGCTACGCGGAGAATGACGACGCGGCCCGGGCGATCGTCCTCCGCTCGATGGAGCATATGTTCGAGCGCGCCTCGGTCGTGCCGGAGCGGACGCTGCTCGCCTATGCCTTGAAGCAAGGCGTCGGCAAAGCATCGCGGGAAGCGATTGAGCACGTCATGGCTGAGCAGCCGCTGATCCGCGCTACGCGCGAGGGTCGCAAGCTGGTCACGACGCAGCAGGTGCTTGATGAGGAGTCGCGGATGCTGGCCTTCGCCCGCAACGGCCGCGGGGCTCGCCGGCCAATCAATCCCGGCCGGCGCAGCTACATCCGCGAATGGCTGAATCCCCAGCAGAAAGCCGCCGTGCGGCATGTGCTGGAATCCCGTGACCGCGTGGTCCTGATCCGCGGCGCTGCCGGCACCGGCAAGACCACGATGATGCAGGAAGCACGGGCCGGGATTGAAGAGGCAGGCCAGCGTGTCTTCGCATTCGCCCCCTCCGCCGCAGCCAGTCGCGGCGTGCTGCGGGCCGAGGGATTCTCGTCGGCCGAGACCGTCGCGCGTCTGCTAGTTGATCGCAACCTACAAAACGAGGTCCGGAGCGGCGTGCTCTGGATCGACGAGGCGGGGCTGCTCGGGACACGAACCATGAGCGAGCTGTTCTCGCTCGCCGAGCAGCTCGACGCCCGCGTGGTGCTCTCCGGCGATCGCCGACAACATGGCTCGGTCGCCCGCGGTGCGGCCCTGCGGCTTTTGGAAGAGGAGGCCGGGCTGCGGCCGGCCGAGATCAAAGAGATTCAGCGGCAGAAAGACGAATACAAGGCCGCGATCAAGGCCCTGAGCGAAGAGCGCACGGAGGAGGGCTTTCGGCGGCTGGATGATCTGGGCTGGATCCGCGAGGTCGGCGACGCGGACCGTGATCGCGAACTCGCCGCCGCCTACGTCGATACGCTGCAATCCGGCAAGACGGCGCTGGTCGTTTCGCCGACCCACGCCGAAGGCGATCGAATCACCGCGGAAATCCGCCGGCAATTGCGGGAACGCGACCTGCTCGGAAGCGAAGAGCGGAGCTTTCTGCAATTGACGCCGGCCAATCTCACGCTTGGTGAGCGCCGCGAGCCGGCGAATTACGCGACCGGCGACGTGCTGGTCTTCGACCAGAACGCCCGCGGCTACCGCCGGGGCCAGCGGTTGGTGGTAGGTGAAGGCCCATTGCCACTCGATCAGGCCGAGCGATTCTCCGTCTTCCGTCCAGCGGAGCTGGAACTCTCGCCCGGCGACCGCATTCGCGTCTCACGCGGCGGAAGCACGGCGGACAATGCGCACCGCCTGAACAACGGCGACGTTTTCACCGTGAAAGGCTTTACGAACACCGGCGACATTCAGCTCAGCAACGGCTGGACGGTCGCCCGGGACTTCGGGCATCTGGCGCACGGAGTGGTCGTCACGAGTCACGCCAGCCAGGGCAAAACCGTGGATCGCGTATTCGTCGGTCAGTCGTCCTGGTCCTTCGGTGCCTCGTCGCGGGAGCAGTTCTACGTCAGTGCCTCGCGCGGGCGCGAGCAGGTCGTCGTCTTCACTGACGACAAGGCGACGCTCTTGGACGCCGTCAGCCATTCGGATGAACGGCTGAGCGGGACGGAGTTGGTCCAGGACTTGCAAGCGGCCCGCGACCGCATGGCGCGCGATCGCGTCGCCGAGGTGGCGAGGGCGGCGATCGCAAGCGCGGTCCGCGAGCACGAACGGGAGCGAATGGAATATGAGCGATAGGTTGCTGGAGCGCGTGCAGCGCCGAACCGCCGCCAACTCGAACGATGAGTTGGAACTGCAGGGCGAGGATGACCTCGGTTGCTTCGGCTGGCTGCGTGGCGTTCGCGACCGCGCCATCATGCTGGAGCTACGGAAGAAGGACGGCCACGCGCTGGCGATCGGCTACTCGTGGATCGAGCGCGTCGAGCTCGTTCCCGATGAGGGGATCACGCTGCACTTACCGGGCCGAACCGTTCGAATTCGCGGCTCGCGTATGAACGCCGAGATACGTCCGACCGTCCGGCTCTTCGACGGCATCATCCGCCACCGCGTGCCGTGGATACGGGAGGCCGATCGGGCAGAGTTGATGCAATCGGGCGATGGGGAAGTCGCCGTCGAGCGGATTGAGTGGGACAAGTAGCGGAACTGTTAGCGGCCGCGGCCGTGGTCGTCGCCGTACATCTGGCGCAGGTGCTTGCGATTGAGCTCCCGCAGCAGCGGCTGCACCATCTGCACAACCGAGGCCGCCGCCATCACGCCCATGCAGATCATCGCGACCTTGTTGAACACCACCGCGTCACTAGCCGGCGCAGTGCGGGCCATCTGCTGGGCGGTGTTGGCGAGGTGGAGCGGGTTGGGGGCCGTCATGGGATTCCTGATGTTGCTCGCCAACATAGCGCGTTCTTCGACTCGCGCCAGTGACAATTGTGTGACAATGCGAACGCGCCGACCGGGTGCTCGGCGAACTACTGATGCGACACCTGGAATGTCGGCGAGTCTTCCGGTCGGCTCGACCGCTTGTCCTAGAGCCGCGGCGTCAACTCGCGACAACTCGCGGCGGGCTAGCGCTGTCGTATTTGTGCGTGACCAACGAACCAGCTTCCGTACGCCCGTCCTCCGAGATCGGTCGCTACGCAAGCACGGCGATGTCGCGCGTCACGCTTGAACTCACGTTGACGGGCCGTTTTGGCCAGCTATCATCGACTTAAAGGACGTCGCCCGAGCAGCGTTCGGAGCCTCACGGAGGGCGCAATTCGATCAAAGGGTAGCACTTCTCACTCGGGGATCGCTCTGATCATATGCACGAGGAAGACACATGCCAGCATTGCGATCAAAGCGAACCAATCGCGCCGTAAGTGCCGTTGCTA
>JALHOX010000287.1 GCA_022842805.1 Phycisphaerae bacterium
TCGCGCTCGAAGCGCTGCCGGCGGGGATCGAGGTGGATCAGGTCGTCTTCCTCTCGGGGTCGCTCAGTCAGGATTACGACCTCGCGCCGGCGTTGCAGCACATTCGCGGAAAGTTGACCTGCTTCACCTCGCGGGCCGATCTGGTGCTGGGGGTCGGGGCGCGGGCCATCGGGACGGCCGACCGCGAAATCGGCGGCACGTCCATCGGCCTGCGCGGGGTGAAGCCGACGCAGCGCACATCCCCCGAAGCGATAGCGCTATTTCGCGAAAAGGTCGCCAATGTCGGTTGGCGGCCGGAGTTCCTGATCGCGAGTGATTTTGGGCGGCATACCGATCGCGTGAACCCCGATTTCATTCAGCTCTTCGTGGCGCCGGCGCTGTGGCCGGATGTCTCGCAGGAGACCCGCGTCCGACTGCGCGCCCCGAATCTGCGCAAGGTCGCCGGGACGGCGCTCCGGCCCTAGCCGTCGATCGGCGCCGCGGTCGCCGGCGCCGCCGTTCGAAGTTGGACGAAGTTGCCCCAAGGCATCTCGCGAAGTTATCGGACGCCATTCGCTTGTCCGGCCTCTCCGACCGCCTATCATGCTCAAACCACTCGCAACAGGGGCGCGTGGTAGGAGAGTCGGCGGCTCTCACGGATTGGGCGATCTAGCCGCGCATCTCTCCGGGCGTATCAGGGACCAGTACGGAGTTCCATTTTGTTCACAATTGCGGCGACAGCCCTGCGCTGGGGAGTGCCGAGCCTGCTGGGCGTGGTGCTGGCCACACACGTGGCCCCCACAATTTCGCTCAGTCTGGGCCAAAACTCGGCCAATTCCCGTCGCACCGAACCGCTGACGGCCAACACCCCGAACCTCCCCCCCAGCTCCGAAAAAGCACCGCTTATCCACTGGGTTGTCAACAGCCCCCGGTCCGCCTCGTCCGAAACTATTCACAGGGTCTGTCGCGTAACGGCCTATTGCGATCGCGGCCTGACCGCGGCGGGAACGCTCGCCGGTAAGGGCCAGTGCGCCGCCCCCGAGGACATTCCGTTTGGGACCGAGGTTTACATTCCCGCCCTCAACAAGACCTTCGTCGTCACCGATCGGACCCATAAACGATTTCGCCAGAACACCGTCGACCTCTTCATGCCGGTAAAGGAAGAGTGCAAGAAGTTCGGCCGCAACTACCTCGAATGTGAGTTTCGCTTGCCGGGGAAAGCCTGGGACCGGCCGCGCGTGGCGCCGCATGTGACCGTGATCGACTTCGCGGGCGATAATCCGCGGGTCGCCAAGCGCTAACAGACCCCTCCGCCCACCCGACCCCCGGGCGCGGCCATCTCGTCGCGTCCGATCCGATTCCGATACATTCACGTTCCAGCCCGCACCGAGCGCCGACGCGCTCGGCGGGGCTGGCCGTTTCGCAGGTCGCGCGAGGCATCGCACATGGAAGGCGATTCCGTCGAGAAAGGCACGGCGTGCCCGTTGCGGGGGGAGTCTCTGGCCTTTGCCGGCGATGTTCGCAACGCATCGCCCCTCGACGAAGCCGCGACCGCCTTGCGGGTCGAACATCTGCGGACCTGCCGCGAATGCCGAGCGGCTTTCGGAAGCGTGGCGGGGCCGATCATGCCGGCGATCGCCCACTACACGTTGGTGCGGCCGCTGGGCCAGGGCGGATTCGGGCAGGTTTATCAGGCGATTCACCATGACAAAGAGCGCGTCGAGGCGATCAAACTCGCGACGCAGCGCAGCGAGCGCGGCGCCGCCAATCTCGCCAACGAAGTGCATCTCGCCGCCGGCCTGCGACACGATCACATCGCCACGCTTTATGACGCCCAGCTCGATTCGGAACCGCCCTATTACGCCATGGAGTACGTGGCGGGAGAAAATCTCGACGACTATTTCGCCCGTCGCGAGCAGTCCTTAGCGGACGCGCTCAAAATCTTCGAGAAAATCGTCACCGCCGTGCAGCACGCGCACGAGCGCGGCGTGCTCCATCGAGACCTGAAACCGCGGAACATTTTGGTCACGCCGGAGGGCGAGCCGCGCGTGGTCGATTTCGGCATCGGGCGGCAAATGCGACCGACGACCGGCAGCGCGGGGCGACCAACCGGCGACGCGGGCGACAGCGGCGCCGGCACCCCCGGCTACATGGCGCCCGAGCAGATCTTCGGCCACGGATCCGACGCACGCAGCGACGTCTATTCGCTCGGCGTCATGCTGCTCCACTTGCTCACCCAATCGACCGAGGTGCCCGCCGACGGGGAGTTGCGAGCAAACTTCCGCGCCCGCGGCGTGCCGCGACCGGCCGACCTGGCGGCGATCATCAGCCGCGCCACGGCGACCGATCCGGCCGATCGCTACCAAACCTGCGGCGAATTGCTCCGCGACTTGCGGGCTTACGGGCGCTCCGAGGCCGTCAGCGCCCGAGGCCCGCGCGGCGGCCCGCGCTATCGGCTGCGGCGCTCGCTGACGGCGCTGCTGCAGAATCAGCCGCGCTCGGTCGCTTTCGCGGCCTGCGTCGCGATTGCATCGACGATGACCGGGGTCTTCTGGAATCTGCTGGCGCGGTACGCGCCGGCGGCCGCGCCGGCCGCTCGCGCGCCGGTGGTATTGATCGGCTTCGACGAGGCCACCGTCGCACAACTGCGCGACGGCCATTTTTCCGACATCGCGCCCGAGGCGCGCCTGCTCGATCGCGGCTCCTGGCGCGGGTTGCACAGCGTCTTGCAGGATCGACTACGAATCGGCTGCGCGCGGGCCGTCGCCTGGGACTATTACTTTCCACGCTGTCGGCCCGAGACCGACGCGGCCTTCGCGAAAGCGCTCGCCGCCGGGCCGCCGACAATCGTGGGCGCGGAGAGTTTCGACGAAGACGCGCGACCCGCGCTGTGCGACGCGCTGCGCGAGGCGGTCGCTTCGATCGGCGTGCTGATCAGCGCCAAGGCCACGCAAAACGGCATCGATATCCCCGCCACGCTCGTGCTGCGACGTCGCAATGCGCCGTTGATCCCCTCCTTGGCGCTGGCCGCATTCGCCGCCGCGCGACACCCCGATTACCGCGCCCACTATCAGCTCACTCCCGACGGCGTGGAGCTGAGATACGAATCGCGGAGCGCCAAGAGCGGACGCGGATCCTGGTATCGCGAGACCGATTTCGTCGCCGCGACGGAGCTGGACCGGCCGCGGGGCGGCCCGACCGTCGCTCCCGATGACGACGTCATTCTCACGCGCATCCCGCTGCAATCGGTCGGCGCGGCGCGACTCGTCGAGCAGCGCAGTTATGCCGAGGTGCTGCGCATGTCGGACGTCGAGCTGCGCTCCCTCCTGGCAGGCCGCGTCGCGCTCGTCGGCCATATGCAGCCCGGACTCGACCAGCTTTCACTGCCCGACGGCCGCACGATCTATGGCTGCGAGATTCACGCCGCGGCGCTCGGCTCGCTGCTCACGGATAGCGCCGTCGCGCGACTCGGACCGCCGGCGATCGCCGGGCGCGTGGCGGCAGGCGTGCTGATCGGCGCGATCGGGGCGGCGCTGCTGCGGAAAATTCGCGGCGTCTCCGATCGCGCCTGGGTTTGGCTGGGGCTGTGCCCGCTCATGGTTCTTGCCGCTGTCCCTCTCACGCTCTTCAACAACAGCCGCTGGGGATGTGAAGTTCTGCTCGTTGCAGCGCCGGCCCTGGCAACGCTCGGCGTCCTGCGCGGCCTCGGCTGCGCCCGTCATCGCAGCAGCGGCGCGATGACGCCGCTACGAGCCCCCCCACCCGTGACGGATGCGACGATCTCGGGGCGCGTGCTTCGTACGACAACGACGCTCGCCCATCGTCCCACGCCGATCCGCGGCGCAGGCGCGAGCGATTGAGAAAGGCCCCCCACGGAATTCGGCACGGCTCACAGAACCGTGGCGCCGCCCCCAAGTTCACCGGCTTTGGCTTCTCACAAATCTCAGATGGAGTAGCGCGCGGCCACCGTGCACCCTTCTGCATTCATCATTCTGCATTCTGCATTCAATTCGCCATTCGCTATTCGCTATTCGCCATTCAATCCAGGCTGCTCTCCGGCCCGTAGATCGTCTTAATGAAATGGGCGTCTCCATCGGGGGGGACCACCGCGATGTACATGTCCTGATAGCGATCGGGCGAGGCGCCGGTGCCGCCCAACTGGCGATAGATCGAGTCGGTGATGCCGCGCGTCCCCGCAACCGAGCCGCGATTGCCGCAGAAAAGCACGACCTCGCCGGGATGATCGGTGAGGATCTGGTCGAGCACGGTTTGCGCGGCGGCGTTGATATTCACATACAGCGCGGGGTTGATCAGGTTCGGAGTCAGGCCGAGAGTCTCCGCCAGCGGCGCGACCGTTTGTCGGTTGCGGAGCAGGTCGGTGCAGTAAATCGCATCGACGCCGTTCTCCGACAACACGTCATTCAGCGTCTGCGCCCGAGCCAGCCCCTCGGTATTCAGCGGCGTCTGCGTATCGGCGATCGGATCGGGATTGTTGAACCGCTCGGCGTGGCGAATGAGGATGATCGTGGTGGCCTGATCGGCGGGATCGAACGTAACTCCGGTGGTGGTGCAACTGGAAGCGACAATCAGCGTGATCGCCGCGAGAGCGAGAGCAAAACGAGTGCGCATCGGACGTTGTCTCCTGAGAAGTCCTCGGATCGTGCGGTGCGAATGATCGTCGCGACGCACCGGCGGAGGCAAGGGCGGCGCGGGTCGGTGTATCCTTGATCACGTGGGCGCATCTAAATCGACGCAAAGTCGTTTCTGCGTGATGCGGCCCATTTCGTTCGAGGACTCACTCGGTGTTTCACCTGGTTCGCCAATACACCCGCTGGCTGCATACCGGCTGGCCGGCCGGCACGGTGGAGAAACTGCCGATCGTCCAGCCCGACGGCACAACCAACGTGCCGGGGCTGTTCATCGTCGGCGACCTCGCGGGGATTCCGCTGCTCAAGTTCTCTGCCGACACGGGCGCCCGCGCCGTGCGTCAGATTCACGCCGACGCCGAATTTCAGAAGCGCCGCACCAGCACTGCGCCGGCGGGTGCGCAGGCCGCAGCCGCGCCGCTCGACGTCCTGATCATCGGCGCCGGCGTCGCGGGGCTGGCCGCCGCCCTCGAAGCCCGCAAGCTTGGCCTGCGCTTCGCGATCCTCGAATCGAGCGAGCCGCTCTCGACACTGGTCAATTTCCCGGCTCGCAAACCAATTTACACCTACCCGACCGAGATGACGCCCGCCGGCGAGTTAACGCTGACCGCCACGGTGAAGGAGGCGCTGATCGACGAATTGCGGGCCCAGACGATCGAGCGCGGCATCGAGCCGCGCCGGGCCCGGGTCGATTTTGTGCGGCGTGCCGGCGCAGAGCTCGAGGCGGTCGTCGCCGATGGGCCGCCCATCCGCGCACTTCGCGTCATCGTCGCCATCGGCCGCTCGGGCGAATTTCGGCGGCTGGGCATCGCCGGCGAAGAGTTGCCCAAGGTCTACAACCGACTCCACGACCCGCACGATTTCGCCGGGCAGCAGGTGCTGGTCGTGGGCGGCGGCGACAGCGCGTTGGAGGCCGCCATCGCGCTGGCCGACAGCGGCGCAAGCGTCACGCTCTCCTATCGAAACGCCGAATTCACCCGCCCGAAGCCGGAAAACGCCGCCGGCCTGCAGGCGCGGCCGCAGATTCGCGTACTCCTGGGCAGCCGCGTCGAGCGCATCGGCGAGCGCAGCGTGTCGATCCGTGACTCCGGCGGCCAAAGCATCGATCTTCCCAATGACGCCGTCTTCACCATGATCGGCCGCTCGGCCCCGCTCGACTTTCTGCGCCGCAGCGGCGTCGCCATCGCCGGCGAAATGACCGCGCGCTCGTGGGCGCTGTTCGCGGCGTTCATGGCCTTCTGCGTATTTCTTTATCACTGGAAGAAGTCGCGGGCCGAGTTGCCCATCTACCGCTGGTTCGAGAGCCGCCGCTGGTTCCCGTTCAACGTGCCCGACCT
>JALHOX010000288.1 GCA_022842805.1 Phycisphaerae bacterium
GCTCTTCCGATCTCGGGGCCGGTTCGTTCGAAGGGCTGTTCGTAAAAAACCTGGAGAACGTGCAGGGCGACGAGCGCGACGTGATCATCATCAGCACGACATACGGCCCCGACGCGAAGGGACGCTTCTATCGCCGCTTCGGCCCGCTCGGCATGCCGGGCGGCGGCCGACGACTGAACGTGCTGGTGACCCGGGCGCGGGACGAAGTGCATCTCGTTACGTCGATTCCGCGCGAAGCCTATCAATCGCTCCCGCCGACGCCCGCGGGGCAGGCGCCGGGCGGCGGATGGCTCCTCTTTGCCTACCTGAAATTCGCCGAGGAGTTGCACGCGGAGTACGAGGCTCTGCGAAACGAGTCACAGACGGGCGGCGGCTCGAACGCCTCTGCTCGAAACGGCGCCGCTGCGGCGGGCGAATCGCACACACCGGAAAAGCCGCGTTGGCGCGTGAACGACGCGGTCGAGCGGCCGTCGCCATTGGCCGCGCCGCTGGCGGCCCAACTCTGCCCGGCCCTGCTCTGCGAGGGCGTTGCAAGCTGGGGCAACGACGGTTTCTGCGTCGACCTCGCGCTGACACGCCGCGCGGCGGAAAAGCAGCACACGGTGGGTTGGCTCTGCGACTGGAATCACTATCGGGCGGCGGAGGACCCGGTCGATTGGGAGGTCTATCGGACCGGGATTCTGGCCGGTCAGGGATGGAAGCTGCAGCGGCTTTGGTCGCCGATCTTCGTGCGAGATGCTGAGCGCGTGCGGGGGCAGATCCGGGCGTCGCTGGAGGGCGCGACGTAGTAGCTCGCCTCGTTTCGAGCCGCGTCACGCGCTGGCTGGTCGGTACAACGCCCGAATCGTCGACGGAGCGAGCAGCCGGTGAGCGTTGATTTTGCATGCTATGGGTAGTTGTTCGAATCTTGCCGGGCCGCGCTGGAGAATGGGCGGCGTGGATATCGGACTTGCGCGAAAAGCGGCCCCTGCGCGACGGACACTCTTGCGTCCGATAGACTTTGTGGGAGCTTTTCGACTCCGGCGCTGGGAGAAGCTGTATGCGCATTGGTCGTCATTCGCACGATTCATCGCTCCACGGACGGATCGGCCCGCGGGCCGGTTTATGGCTGTTCGTCTTCGCGCTGGTCGGCTGCGTGCCGGTGCCGACGAGCGACTCGTATACGCCGTTCGGCCTGGGCGACCTCACCGGCCTGTCGCCGACGCCGGTTGGCGCGAGCGGAACGGACGCCGGAGACGATGGCGATGTCGTCGCGGGGATCAGCAATGACGGCGCCGACGGTATCGCCTCGGTGCTGGCGAGTGAGTTCCCCACTTGTCGCACCTTTGCGCAGGCGGACCTGTGGCGAAACGAGGTCTTGGAACTGGTCAATCAGGAGCGCGAGCGTGAGGGGCTGTCGCCGGTTCGGCGAAACGCAACGCTCGAAGCGCAGGCGGAGCAGTATGCCTGCGAGATGATCCACTACAACTTTTTCGCGCACGACAATCCGGTGACCGGCTCAACGCTGCGTGATCGCAATCGCGAATTCGGCTACCCGTTTCTGCGGATCGGCGAAAACCTCGCCGCAGGGCAGCGTTCGCCCACGGAAGTAATGAACGGGTGGATGAACAGTCCGGGCCATCGCGCGAACATTCTCAATCCCGACTTCATCGATTTGGGAATCGGCATCCGCTCGGGCGGGTCCTACGGCTACTACTGGGTGCAGGAGTTCGGCTCGCCGGCCGCGGTGCCCGTGCGCATCGGCGAGGGTCGAACGGACACGCGCTGAAGCACATGCGGCTGGGGGCGGGGCTCGCGATCGTGGGGGGAGGGGAAACAGCCGATGGAGGGACTCGAACCCTCAACCCCGGCTTTACGAAAGCCGTGCTCTACCATTGAGCTACATCGGCGCTGAGCGTCTTTGATGACGTCGAGTCGCGTAGTGTAAGCCGGTCGTTTTTTGGCGGCAAGTTGCCCGTGATCGCTCGCCGCAGGCGGTCCCAGGCAGATTCGGCGCGGGCCCCTGCGACTACGGCGTCGCGCGGACCGCCGCCAACTCCTCCTGCGCCCGAATCGCGTCCCCGCCGGGCGGCAGTCGATCGATTGCCGCCAGCAAATAGCGCTCCGCGGTCGCCCGATCGCCGAATTGCCGATGGTGGAGCACGCCTAGAACGAGCAGCACCTGGGGCGTTTCGGCCGCGGTCGGGTAGGCCTGCGTGAAATCGTGGTACAGGCGAACGGCGACGGGATACGCGCTGGCGGCGGAGGCGTAATTTGCGAGCCGCAACTGATCGGTCTTCGAGAGCACGGCGGTTGGTTGTTCGCGGATCAGCGCCAGATAGCTCTGCGTCGCGGACTCGATCTCGCCGTTGTTGAGGAACGCGCGCACTTCCTCACGCAATGTCTCGGCACGGCTGGGCGGGGCCCACTCGGTCGGTCCGCCGCCGATGGTCCGGCGCACCGCGCCGTCGCGATCGAGGTCGCTGATGCGTGCCTTCCGGCGCCACTGGCTCCAGACCCCGGCCAGGTCATAAGCCGAGCGCGGCAGGGCGTTGCAAAAAAGCAGTAGCGCCGAAACGACGAAGCCGAAGGCGTAGCCGCCGAGGTGGGCTGAGTAGGCCACGTTGGACATGGGGCCGCGCTCAAGCGCCGGGGAGAGGATGTTGTCCCAAAGAATGATCTTGAGCACGATCAGCACGGTCGACGGCAGCAGGAAGCGCTGCATGATCACGAAGACCCAAAGCAGCATGTGGATATCGACTTTGGGGTACAGAACCAGAAACGCGGTGGTCACCGCCGCAATCGCCCCGGACGCACCCACCATCGGATTGTCGGCGGTCAGGGTGAAGACGATGGCCGCGAACACGCCGCCCGCGAGATAGAAAAAGAGGTAAGGCAGCCCGCCCATTCGATCGCAAACCGCATTGCCGAAAACCCACAAAAAGAGCATGTTGCCGACCAGGTGGGCGGCGTCGCCGTGCAGGAACTGATAGGTCACATATTGCCACAGCAGAGGACGGGCGGCGTCGAGCGTCCAGTAGTCCTGAATCGCGGCGCCAAACGCCCCGCCGATGGCGTGGGTGAAGAGAAAGATCACGACATTGGCCGCAATCAGCAGGTGATTGGCGGTCGGTTGTCGCCGCAGGCGCACGCTGGTGTCGATTGGGATCAGGATCATCGCCGCAACATTGTAGAGCGGCGGCGGCGGCAGCGGCTTGAAGGGGCGGCGGCGCGGATTTGTGCCAACGTCGCAGGGGACCGGTCGGGCCCATTCCATTCCGCAGACCGGATTTTCATCGCGTCCCGGGCTGATTTTGCGTAGGTTCTTGCACATCGGAAGGCGAATCCCGGCTCGCGGCCGGGCCGCCGCGCTCGATGGCTGAAAGGAGACGGCTCGATGATGCGTTGGCTCCCGCCGCTGATCGCCGGTCTGCTCGCGCTCTTTGCCCTGCTCGGAGGCGCAGCACCCAGCCCCGAGGACAAGCCGGGCGGCAAGGGCGCCGCGAAGTCGCTCTACCGCAACAGCGAACTGGGCATCGCCCTGCGCCCGCCGAAGTTCGAGGCGCCGGCGGAGGTGCAGTCGGTGATGGCCGCAAGCTTCGCGGCCCCGGCCCGGGACGGCTTCGCGGCGAATCTAAACGTGATGGTCCAGCCCAAGATGACGAAGGAAGTCCTGGTCTCGATTACGAAGTCGCAGTTCGCAGCGATGGGGCTGAATGTCGTGGCGGAAAAAGAGCGAACGATCGGCGGGTTTGAAGCAGTCGAATACATCTACGAGAGCCAGCAGCAGGCCATGACGCTGCGGCACATCGCGGTGGGGGTGGTGGGGGAGAAGAACGTCTACCTGCTGACGGGAACTTCACTCGCGAGCCATTTCGCCGACTACGAACCCGCGTTTCGAGCGGCGATCGATTCGTTTCAGGCGAAAGCCACCGATTGAAACGCTGTTCCCCCTCGGCGCAACGGGCGGGGCGCCGAGGGGCTTAGCACGTTTCGCGCAGGGGCAGTGCGAAGCGACGGGGGCTAAGAGCCAGGTGAAGACCCGGCGCACGCGCGCTGTCAACAAAAGCAAAGGGCGCGCTCGAAGCGCGCCCTGACACATGACACTTGTTAGCTGACACTGCGAGCTGGACCCACCGCAGTCGCGATTTAGATCGCTTCCACCTGCCAATACTCGATTTCAATCGGCGTCGGACGACCGAAGATCGCGGCGATGACGCGAACCGTGCCCTTGTGGGCGTTGATTTCGTCGACGGTACCTTCGAGGTTTTCGAAGGGGCCTTCCTTGACCTTGACCTTGTCGCCCTTCTTGAAGCCCAGATTTTCGAGGCCTGGCGTCTCGTCGCGCTGCAGGGCGGCCGCGAGCATCTTTTCGACTTCGTCCATCTTCATCGGCGACGGCTTGCCGCCCGAGCCGATGAAGTCGCCCACGCCGGTCGTCTCTTTGATGACGAACCAGACATTCTCAGGGATGCGCCCGTCAGATTCCGTCGCCATCTCGACGAAGACGTAGCCCGGATAAAGCTTGCGGTGATAGACGCGCGCCGCGCCGCCGCGCATGCGCTTTTCGCGCTGCGTGGGCACAAGCACCCGGCCGACGCGGGCCTGCAGCGCCTCGATCTTAATCTTTCGGTCGAGCGCGTCGCTGACGCGATCTTCCATGTTGGACTGGACTTTAAGCACGTACCAGTGCATCCCGGGCTGCACCAGCGGGGCGGCCTCGGTCTTTGCGGCGGCGCCGCCATGGCTGGAAGCGGATTTCGGCTGCTCGGCGTTGCCTTGCGGTTGGTCTTGATTCACGGTGGGCTATTCTCCGCCGCCGAAGCCGAACATCGTTGCGACGCTGCGCAGGATGCCGAGCTTGAGGATGCCGATGGCCTCAAAGAAGAGGATGAAGCCGAAGTTGACCGCCGCCAGGAGCAGGCCCATGGCGAAGATGGTGAAGATCACGACGCGCGTCGCGCCGAGAACCTCGCGCCGGGTCGACCAGTTCACCTTCTTCATCTCGCCTTCGGTCGCGATCATGAAGTCGACGATGCGCTTGTGCTGGCCCACGGCCCAAAAGATGAGGTAGGTCAGCACGGCGAGGGCGGCGACGGGCACGAGCAACTGGATCTGCTCTGTGTTTTGGCCGAGGCCGCCGAGGCGATTGTAAAGAAAGGCCACGCCCGCGAGGGCCAGCGCGAATCCGCCGATGGCGGAGCACCAGCGGACGTAGGTGCCCTGGTTGGGCTTGTACAGCGCGAACGGCGAGCCGCCCGGCGACCCGCGGTCGACGACGGCGGGGGCCTGCGAGGCGCCGCCGCGGGATTCGTCCTTGTCATTCATTGCGAGGGATGTCCTTGACGGGGCGGGCAGCGTTGCGGATGAAGAGTCGCGTTTGCTCATGGTTGCGGTCGCCCTTGCGGTTCGTTGTTGATAGAAGCCGTCGGCCGGGCGATTGACGGATCAGGGGCAGAGGGACTCGAACCCCCAACCTGCGGTTTTGGAAACCGCTGCTCTGCCAATTGAGCTATGCCCCTACGCAAAGCATTTCGCTCCCGCAATCACTTGCGCTTGATCTTGTGCAACGTCCGCTTGCGCAGCCGCGGGCTGAACTTCATCAGCGTGAGCTTGGTGGCGGTGCCGGTGACGTTGATCGACGTGCGATAGTTCAGGTCGCCCGTCTCCGTGCACTGCAGCCAGACGTATTCGCGTTTCTGTGACTTAGCCATCGTCCTTCATTTCCGATTCCGGCGCAGCGGACGCGGTGACGCTTGCGTCTCCGATTTTCCGCGAGCCGCGGTTCAAAGACTGCGCTCGCGGCGTCCGCCGACAGATCGGCGGACGCCGCGAGCGATTTAGTTCGTCACCTTACTCGATGATCTTGGTGACGACGCCCGAGCCGACCGTGCGACCGCCTTCGCGAATCGCGAAGCGCAGGCCCTCTTCCATGGCGACCGGGGCGAGAGATCGGAAGAGCGTC
>JALHOX010000289.1 GCA_022842805.1 Phycisphaerae bacterium
CGTGTGCTCTTCCGATCTAAGGTGCCGGCGTCGCTCTTCGAGCGCGAAGTGGCAAAGCACAAGGCGACGCACGAGGCGCTGATCAAGCGCGAGGGGCCGGAGAACGCGGCCAAAATTCACCAGGAACTGGGCCTGGTGATGACCAACAACGTCACCGTGGTGCGCGAGAATGGCGAACTGCGGCAGACGCTGACCAAGATCGACGAACTGGCGGCGCGCTATCAGCGCGCCCCGCTGGCGGATCATTCGAACTGGACTAACCAGAACCTGAGCTATGTTCGCGCCTTGGGCGACATGCTGGTGCTGGCGAAGGTGATCGTGAAGGGCGCGTTGCAGCGCGACGAATGCCGCGGCGCTCATTACAAGCCCGCATTCCAGATCCCCTCGCCGACCGCCGAAGACCCGGCCACGCTGCGACAGCAGGCCGAGCAGTGGTGTGCGGCGTATCAGAAACAGAACGAGCAGTGGCTCAAGACGACGATCGCGTCGCATACGCCGAGCGGCCCGGAGCTGCGCTACGAGCCGGTCAACACCAACCTCATCCCGCCGCGCCCGCGCACCTACGGCCTGGTCGGCGCCAAGATCATCGAAGAGGTCTGGAACGAAAAATTCTCGCGTCCCAAGACCGCCGAAGGGGCGGCGAAGGAGAAGCGGGCGATGGCGACCGTCTAACTGAGTTTCGAATTGCGAGTGCAGAGTGTCGAGTTGAATACAGGAGGCGAGCGCACGACGTGGAGTGATGGATGGAAGTTGGTCGAGCGGGCAGGTCTTTTTTGCCTTTAACTCGACACTCTGCACTCGCACCTCGAAACTCGCTTTTTAGGATTTGCCTATGACCCCCGACAGCGCCAAGCGCTTTCGCGTCCGCATCCAGCGCCAGGACCGTCGCGACTCCCGCCCGTATAGCGAGGAGTTTGAGGTCGCGTACGAGCCGAATCTGAACATGACTTCGGTCTTGCAGAAGATCGCCGCCAATCCGGTGACGGTCGAAGGCAAAAAGACCAGCGCGCCGGTGTGGGAGGCGGCCTGCCTCGAAGAAGTCTGCGGCTCGTGCAGCTTCGTGATCAACGGCCGTGCCCGGCAGGGCTGCACGGCCCTTGTCGATCAGCTCCTCAAAGAGGCCCCCGTCATCGACCTCAAGCCGATGACCAAGTACCCCGTCATCCGCGATCTCTTCGTCGACCGCTCGCGGCTGTTTGAAGCGCTCAAAAAGGTGAAGGCGTGGATCCCGGTCGACACCTACGGCGACGTCGGCGAAGGTCCGCCCATCTCGCCCGAGACGCACGACGTGCGCTATCCGATCTCGCGCTGCATGACCTGCGGCATCTGCCTCGAAGTCTGCCCGCAGGTGAACGAAAGCAGCAATTTCATCGGCCCGCAGGCGATCGCGCAGGCCGTGCTGTTTAACGAACACCCGACCGGCAAAATGACCAGCAGCGAGCGGCTCGAAGCCCTGATGCTGCCCGGCGGCGTGAGCGACTGCGGCAACGCCCAGAACTGCGTGAAGGCCTGCCCCAAGGGCGTGCCCCTGACCTGGGCCATCGGCAAAGCCGGCCGCGACATCACGCTGCACGCGATCAAGAAGTGGTTCGTCGGCACGGAGAAGAAGAAGGCCGCCGAGCCGACGAGCTGACGAACTGACGAACTGACGAAGGGCGTCGACGACGTAGGGCGGGTTTCACCCGCCTCTTTCGTTCATGGGCGCGAGCATGTGCGTCGGCTTCGACGCGCCTGAAAACCGAGCCGCTATTGCCTCGTGCGATTCACAGCCCTTTTGCAGCCACCGGTCGCCCCTCAAACTCAAACCGCGCGTCCATCCTTCCCGCTCGTCGCGGCGTCCATTTCATGCGATAGACCGTCGTTTGGCCCGGCGGCAGGCGCTCGATGCAACATTCGCCGACGGGCGGCGCAATAGCTCGCTTCGTCAATACGTCGCGATACCAAATTCGGGGATGGGCGCACCGCCGCCACGGATTGAAAGCAGTCCGCGGGCCGCGACGGCGAGGTCAGGAGTGCGATCTGTACGGGCGACGGAGCAGAATGCGGAGCTACCGCAGCCTGCTCGCATCGCCCGTCCCCAGCTTTAGGCCGTCGCCGGGTTCGGCGATTCCGGATTGATGCCGAGCGTCTTCATCGCCGCGGGCAGCTTCTTCTTGTCGAATTCGCCGCGCTTGGCCAGTTCGTAGAGCGCGGTATAGGCCGTGTGGGCCGCGTCGATTTCGAAGTGGCGTCGCAGCGCCTCGCGGGTGTCGCTGCGGCCGAAGCCGTCGGTGCCGAGGGCGGTGATGCCCGCCGGCGTCCAGGGCGACAGGCGGCGCGGGAGCTGCTTCATGAAGTCGCTGGTCGCGACCACCGGCCACGGCTCGCTCGCCAGTTGCTGCGAGATGAACGGCGTACGCGGCGTTGCGTCGGGGTGCAGGCGGTTCCAGCGCTCGCAGGCTTCGGCGTCGCGATAGAGCTCGTTGTAACTGGTAATGCTCCACACATCGGCGGCGACGTCGAACTTGTCTCGCAAAATCTCTTGGGCCTGCAGCGCGCTCTGCAAAATCGTGCCGCTGCCGAAGAGGTGCAGCCGCAGCTGGCCCTTCTTCACGTTCTCCGCGGGGCGGAACTTGTACATGCCGCGGAGGATGCCCTCTTCGCTGCCGGCGACCATCGGCGGCTGGGCGTAGTTCTCGTTGTAGAGCGTGATGTAATAGAAAACGTTCTCCTGATTGACGTACATCCGCCGGATACCTTCGCGGATGAGGACCGCCAGCTCGCAGGCGAACGCGGGGTCGTAGGAGAGACAGTTGGGCACGGTGCTCGCGTGGACGTGGCTGTGGCCGTCTTCGTGTTGCAGCCCTTCGCCGTTCAGCGTCGTGCGACCGGCAGTCGCGCCGAGCAGGAAGCCTTTGCACTGCGCGTCGGCCGCGGCCCAGATGCTGTCGCCGATGCGCTGGAAACCGAACATCGAATAGAAGATGAAGAACGGGATCATGTTCAGGCCGTGGGTGGCGTAGGCCGTGCCCGCGGCGGTGAAGGAGGCCATGGAGCCGGCCTCGGTGATGCCCTCTTCGAGGATCTGCCCGTTCTGGCGCTCTTCGTAGCGCATGAGTTGAGCATGGTCGACGGGCTCGTACAGCTGACCGGCGTGGGCGTAGATGCCGCAGGTGCGGAAGAGCGCCTCCATGCCGAAGGTGCGGGCTTCGTCGGGGACGATCGGCACGATGAGCTGGCCGAGGTTCGGGTCCTTCAGAATGCGGGCCAGCATGCGCATGAAGACCATCGTGGTCGAGGCTTCTTGTCCGCCGCTGCCCTTGGCAAACTCCTCAAACGCGGAGGCCGCGGCCGGCGGAGCGGGCTTAACGCGGATCTTGCGACCCGGCACGAAGCCGCCCAGCGCTCGACGGCGCTCGAGCATGTATTCGAGCTCGGGCGAGCCCTTCTCAAAACGACAGAAGGGCATTTCCTGAAGCTGCGCGTCGCTGATGGGGACGTCGAAGCGATCTCGGAAGTGCCGCAGCTCGTCTTCGTTCAGCTTCTTCTGCTGATGCGTGATGTTCTTGCCTTCGCCCGCCTCGCCCAGGCCGTAGCCCTTGATCGTCCGCGCGAGGACGACGGTCGGCTGGCCGACGTGCCGCGTGGCGGCGTCGTAGGCGGAGTAGACCTTGACCGGGTCATGGCCGCCGAGATTGAGCTTGCGCAGCTTGTCATCGGGCACATGGGCGACCAGCTTGGCAAGGCGCTCGTCGCGGCCGAAGAATTTCTCACGGAAGTAGGAGCCCGGCTCGACCGAATAGCGCTGCCACTGGCCGTCGACGGTGTTGTTGCACGCATCGACGAACAGGCCCTCGGTGTCGGAGGCGAGGATGTCGTCCCAGTCGCTGCCCCACAGGCACTTGACGACGTTCCAGCCGGCGCCGCGGAAGGCGGCCTCGAGTTCCTGCACGATGCTGCCGTTGCCGCGGACCGGGCCGTCGAGCCGTTGCAGGTTGCAGTTAATGACCCAGACCAGATTGTCGAGCTGCTCGCGCGAGGCCAGCGTGATGGCGCCGAGGCTCTCGGGTTCGTCCATCTCGCCATCGCCGAGGAAAGCCCAGACTTTGCCGGTGCGGGGCATGAGTCCGCGATCGATCAGGTACATGTTGAAGCGCGCCTGATAGATCGACGAGAGCGGGCCGAGGCCCATCGAGACGGTCGGGAACTCCCAGAAATTCGGCATCAGCCAGGGGTGCGGGTAAGACGAGAGGCCTTTGCCGCCGGTCTCCTGGCGGAAGTTGAGCAGGTGCGATTCGTTGATGCGGCCTTCGAGATAGGCGCGGGCATAAATGCCGGGCGAGGCGTGGCCCTGGAAGTAGATGATGTCGCCGGGGGCTTCGCCGTCGCGGCCGCGGAAAAAGTGGTTGAAGCCGACTTCCAGCAGCGTGGCGGAGGAGGCGAAGGTCGAGATGTGCCCGCCCAGACCCAGCTCGCGATTGGCGCGCACGACCATCGCCATCGCATTCCAGCGCATATAGCTCTTAATGCGGCGTTCGATGGCGCGGTCGCCGGGGAATTCGGGCTGGTCGTCGTGATGGATCGAGTTCAGGTAAGGCGTATTGGCGGCCAGCGGCACATCGACGCCGCGGCGGTCGGACCATTCGTGCAGCTTTTGGAGCAGGAAGGTGGCGCGACTGGCGCCCGAAGTATCGCGCACGGAATGGATTGATTCGATCCATTCGCCGGTTTCGATGGTGTCCGCGTCGTGAAGATGGTGCTGAAGCATGGCTGCCTGTTGCGTTAGAGTCTGCCCGGGCGCGGCGAGCCGCTCGTTGCGGCGGGCGATCGCGGCGCGCGGTCTCGGGGCATCGTCATTCGACGAATTCGAATTGGGAAGATAGTAGGCGTCGGGACGGGTTGCCATAAGGGGATTTCGGGCGGTTTCGGTAGCGAGTCCGTTAGCGGGAGCGATACTCTGGGCGACGGACGATTCGCCCGCACGGCACAGGCGGCCCGTGGGCCGCCGGTCGACGGAGCGGGAGTTATCCGGATCGTCGCCGCGCCACTGGGCGATTTCTTTCGTCAGCCCGCGAGCCGCAGGCCGTCACGTAGCGCAGTTCGTCTCGGGAAACTATCGTGAACCAACCGGTGATCGGCATTTGCGGCGGGATCGGCGCGGGGAAGAGCGCAGTTGCGGCGGCGTTTGGCGAGCGGGGGTGTCTGGTGATCTCGTCGGACCGGCTGAGCCACGAGGTGATGGAGTCGCCAGACGTTTCCCGACAATTGGCCGCGTGGTGGGGAAATGAGGTGGTCGACGCCGACGGGCGGCCCGACCGGCAAAGGATCGCGGAGATCGTGTTTCGCGATGGGGCGCAAAAGCAGCGGCTGGAAGCTCTGCTTTACCCCTTGATTGCGCAGAGGCGAAGCGCTATTATTTCGTCCGTAGCTGGGCAACCGGCGGTCAAGGCCATCGTTCTTGATTCCCCGTTGTTATTCGAAAGCCGCCTCGATCGCCTTTGTGATGCGATTGTTTTTGTCGATTCCTCCCGATCGGTTCGCCTGTCCCGCATCGAGCGATCCCGCCATTGGGATGAAGCCGAACTGAGCCGACGGGAAGCTTGGCAGTTGCCCGTGGAAGAAAAACGCGCACGGTCTGATTATCAGCTACTGAACGAAAGTTCGATCGGCGAGACCGGGGCGCAGGTGGACACCATTTTGGCGCGAATTTTGGCTGAACACGCGGCAGGCCGCTCCCGCCGTTCGCGCGAGTGACATATCCGTGCGCGGTGCGCGCTGCTAACAGCCAACCTACCGACTGCCCCGCACGAATCCGAAGGTTGACGGATCGCTTTTTCCTGGAGTTACGTTCATGGCCAAGGTGACGCGCACGCGTACCACGAAGAAATCCGAAGGCGACGACGCCGACCTGCAGAATGATCCGGCCCCGCCGCCGGCTCCCGCGCCACGCGCCGCCCGCGCCG
>JALHOX010000290.1:0-3235 GCA_022842805.1 Phycisphaerae bacterium
CGGCGGCACGGCAGAGGCAGAATGAGCGGTGCGACTCGAAACGCGCGGTGCGACGGAGTCGCCGTTGCGCGCAGGATCGCGAACAGCCGCCCGCTCGACGCGAGCCGCCTGATCCGCGCGGTAATTCGCTCCGAAGAGTTTGACCGTCATGCGGTTTTCGGCCGGCGCGGCAGGCGGCGGCGCCTCCCATGCCTTCAGGTCAACCGTATGCCCCAGCACGGCGACCACCGCCAGCACGCGGGCCAGATCGGCCACGCCGCAGCCACGACCGCCGGAGGCGTCGACGGCCACCGCATGAAACGACCCCGCGGGCAAAATGTTCTTAACGAAGTTGGTGAGCGTCGTCTTCGGTCCAACTTCGACGAACGTGCGCACACCCTGCTGATACATGTGCCGCACGACATCCATGAACAGCACCGGATGCGTCAACTGATGCGCGAGCAGCGCCCGAGCCTCGTCGGCGTTGTCCGGATAATGCAGCCCCGTCAGATTCGCATAAACCGGCACGCGCCCGGGATGAAACTCAACCGACTTCAAAAACTCGGCCAGCTTCTTCTCGGCCGCTTCCATGAAACGGCTGTGAAACGCCGCCGCTACGTTCAAGATTTTGGTGGGCCAGCCACGCGCGCTGAGCGTTCCGGCGAGCGCGTGAATCACCTCGCGCGGGCCGCAGAGTGTCGATTGCGTGTTGCTGTTGCGGCTGGCAAGCTGAACCTGCCCGCCCGACTCGGCCACCACCCGGTCGACATCCGCGGCGCTCGCCTCGACCGCCACCATCGCCCCGCGATCGGCCGCGTGCGCCTCTTCGATCGATTCGTGCGCCTCGTCGTGGCGATGGATCGCGTGCATCAGCGCCCCGCGCACCTTCGAGATCAGCCGCAGCGCCTCGTCGCCGATTCGCCCCGCGGCGCGCAGCGCCGGGATCTCGCCGAAGCTGTGCCCGGCGGTCGCGTCAGGCTTCACCCCGAAATATTCCAGTACCCGCAGCATCGCCAGGCTGACCGCGCCGAGCGCCGGTTGCGCAATCTGCGTCTCCGTCAGGCGCCCGGCCTGATGCGCGGCGGCGTCCGGCGAGTAGCTCGGCGCCGGATAGAGCCGATCGCTCAGCAGCTCGTCTTCCCCAAAAATCGCGTTGGTTTCGGCGATCGCCCGATGGGCGTCGGGGAAGGCGCAGGCGAGGTCGCGGCCCATATTGGGATACTGCGCGCCTTGTCCGGGAAACAGAAACGCCAGCTTGCCGGCCGATTCCGGCCCGCCGAAGTAGACGTTTGGCATTTGCCACGCAGCGTCATCGCCGCGTTGCAGCCGAATGATCGCTTGGGCGAAAGCTTCCGCGCCATCGCGATCTCGCTCAAGAACGACAGCCAGGCGGTAGCGGAGCGCGCTATCAAAGCTGGCGCGAGTGGCGGCAGCGCGACGGGCGACCTCGGCTTTGGCCGGCACTCCCACGAGCAACGCCCGCCACTCTTCGGCCTGTGCGATCAACGTCTCCCGAGAACTTGCGGACAACGCGATGATTTCGACCGAGCCGTCCCAGGCGATCTCGCTCTTTTCCGCCTCGGCCTCTTCCAGGACAGCATGAAAATTGCTGCCGCCGAAGCCGAACGAGCTCACCGCTGCGCGGCGCGGTTGCCCGGCGCGGGAGAACCACGGCCGCGGCTGCGTCGGCAGATAAAACGGACTGTCGTCCAATTCCATCTTCGGGTGTGGCAGGTCGACCTTGATCGTTGGCGGAATCACCTTGTGCCGCAGCGCCAGCACGGCCTTGATCAGGCTCGCCACGCCCGCCGCCGCTTTCGTGTGGCCGATCTGCGACTTCACCGAGCCGACCGCCGCCCACTGCTTGTCAGTCCCGCCGTCGTCGGCATAAACGCTCTTCAGCGCATCGAACTCGACCAGATCGCCGACGCGCGTCCCGGTGCCATGCGCCTCGACCAGCTCGACCGAGCGCGGCGAGACGCCCGCCGCCGCGTATGCGTTTCGCAGCGCCCGCGCCTGCCCCTCGGCGCGCGGGGCATAGATGCTCTGGGCCCGCCCGTCGCTCGCGCTGCCAAGCCCGCGAATCACGGCATAAATCTTGTCGCCGTCGCGCTCCGCGTCGGCCAGGCGCTTCAAGACCAACACGCCCACGCCTTCGCCCAGCACGGTCCCATCCGCATCTGCGGCGAAGGGCTTCGCATCGCCGGAAGCAGAGAGCGCCTGCGTCTTGGCGAAGCACATGAACATGAAAATGTCATTAAAGGTGTCGATGCCGCCGGTCAGCATCACATCGGCCCGGCCCGTTTCCAGTTCGAGCATCGCCATGTGCAGCGCGCTCAGCGAACTCGCGCAGGCCGCGTCGACGACGCAATTCGTCCCGTGCAGGTCGAGCCGGTTCGCGATCCGCCCCGCCACCACATTGCCCAGCAAGCCTGGAAACGAGTTTTCCTGCCAGCCGACGAACTTTTCGCCGATCCGCTGCGCGACGTTGGCCGCCACATCGGCATCGATGCCGCAGTCGACCATCGCCCGCTTCCAGTGCGGGTGGGCCAGCCGCGCCCCCAGCGGCACGACCATCTCCAATGCGCCCGTCACGCCCAGAATGACGCCCGCCTTCTGCCGATCGATCGCTTTCGCGCCGCTCGGGTTCAGCCGCGTCTGATACCCCGCATCGCTCAGCGCCTGCTCAGCGACGACCAGCCCCAGCAACTGCGCCGTGTCGACAGCTTCGAGCGTCGTCGGCGGAATGCCGTAGCTCATCGGGTCGAAGTCGGTCGAGTCCAGAAACGCCCCGCGCGTGCAATACACGTGGTCCGCGGTCTTCGGATCGCTGTGGTAGTAATCGGCCCCGTGCCAGTGGCTCGGCGGAACGTCGCGCACCGCATCTTCGCGGCGGCGAATCAGCCGCCAATACTCGCTCAACCCCCGCGCATCGGGAAACAGGCACGACATGCCCACGATCGCGATCGGGCACGCTGGTGATCGCGAGTCATTCGAGAGCATGGGCGCCTCCTTCGCCGATTTTCGCATCTTGCCTTCCATTATTTCGACATTAGCCGTGGTCGATACTGCGCGAGCGCCGTGGAAACGCGCACGCCCTGCGCCCGCAGCAGGCCGACTCGCGTCAGCTTCGCCGCGCCCGCCATCAAATTCTCAGCGATTGTAACAACCTGGCGGTTTTCGGGTAGCGCCAGCGGGCTGCCGCGCGTCCAATCGTTGAACGCGCCCATCGCCGGACCGCACCAGATCTGATAGT
>JALHOX010000290.1:3245-5291 GCA_022842805.1 Phycisphaerae bacterium
CGAGCGAAACACCAGCGCCATCTGATGCCGCGGGTCCTTTGCCGCCCGCTCCAGCTGCGCCGGATCACGCTTCGCGAAATAGGCCTGCGTACTCGCCCAGACCTCGCTCAACGGCGCCTTGAAGAGGTCGCTTTCCAATTTCAGACGCTCGGCAGCGGGAATGCTTTCCAGCCGATCATAGGCGCGATAGAGCTCATAGAGCTTCTTGGCCCGCACCGCGAACAGCGTGCCGCGCTTCAACACCTGCACCTGCACCCCCATCTCAAACATGTCCGCCGCCGGCGCCATCACCACATCCGCCGGCTGCGCCTCCGCCAGCATCGCCCGCACCGCGTCCGACGTCCCCGCCTCGCGACACGCCTGATTGACCGAACCGGTCACGACATACGCCGCCCCCATCGCAAAAGCCGCCGCCACCGACGTCGGCGTCGCCAACCCCCCCCCCCCCCCCCCCCCCGGCGCCACCGCATATCCCTGCGCCGCGGCGATCTCATCGCGCAACGCGATCATCGCCGGGATCAGCAAGATCGCCGGCCGATTGTCCGTGTGTCCGCCCGAATCCGCCTCGGCGGTCAGGTCGTCGCACATCGGTATCTCGGCCGCCAGCGCGGCTTCGTCGCTCGTGATCTGCCCCGCCACCACCAGGTCGCGCAACATGTTCTCGGGCGCCGGGCTGAGAAATCGCCGCGCCACTTCGGCCCGAGAGACCTTGGCGATCAGCCGATTCGCGACCACCACCCGCCCATTCGGATCGCGCTTCAAATCGGTCGCGCGATAGCGCACCACCGCCGGCGTCAGCCCCAGATAGGCCGACGCGCATACCACATCGACACTGTGCCGCAAGTACAGATCGACTGTCGCATTCTCCAGCGCCGGATCGTGCGGGCTATGAATCAGGTTGAATCCGGTCTGTGCCTCCGGTGCGCCGTCATGGATCCGCCGGATCGCATTCTCGATCTGCCCCGGCTCCAGCCCCGCCGCCCCGAAAAACCCCAGCAGCCCCGCCCGCGCCATGGCCAGCACCATCTCGACCGACGCGATGCCGTTCGCCATTTCCCCCGCGACGTACGCATACCTCACGCCATAATCGCGCCGAAACGACGGATCGCCCAGTCGCTCGGGCGGCATCGCGGGCGCGATCGCCCAAAGCGGCGCAAGCCCCGGCTCCTCCCTCGACACTGGGCCATCCGGCCCGCCACCCGGAAAAGCGAGCCGCGCTTCCCCTCGATCAGCGAAAGCAGGATTGTCCTCATCGCCGACAACAAACAGCGGCGCGTCGAGCCGCTCCAACGCCGCATTTGCCGAGTCTTCACCGCGCGCGAGCGCGCTCGAATCGCCGCGCCAACTCCCGATCGGCGCGGCCGATTCGACATCGGCGAAGGGATCAGACGGCCCATGTTGCGAAGCAGGACTCAGCGAACGACCCTCGCGAAAGTTCAAATCGGCAGCCGCCCGGCTCACACCGGGCCGCACATTATGCCGATTCGCCCGGCGAGCGGAATCGGGTTGCAGGGTGGCTTCTGGAAAATTGACCGGACAATGGACGGGCCCCGGCGTCGCCGGAGCCGGCGCGCCGGCCGGCTTGGATCAGAAAAGGTGCGGATAGCCCGCCACCCTCCGCCACATCGAAAGCTGCCCCAAGTGCATTGCGAAATGCGAAGTCAGCAGGTGCGCCGCGACATGTCCGACCGTCAGCATTGTCGTTTCCGCAAATAGCGGCACGCCG
The DNA here is from genome assembly GCA_022842805.1 of Phycisphaerae bacterium. Taxonomy (GTDB): domain Bacteria; phylum Planctomycetota; class Phycisphaerae; order UBA1845; family Fen-1342; genus JALHOX01. The sequence continues at coordinate 4,972 of JALHOX010000290.1, forward strand.
TGCGGCTGAGCGAGCAATTTCGCATCCGCCTTCACCGCCGCCGCCCCGAGCCGCTCCACCCCCGCCGTCAGCTTCTCCATCAGCTCCGCCTGCGTCGGCACGAGCACCGTTACCCCGACCCCGTCCGACCCGCGGCCGAACACGTTGTACCAAGCCTGCGGACACAGGTCGCGCGCATCGCCCAACATCCGACAACCAAAATCCGTCGAAACCGCCAGATGCCCCAGAATCCACCGCGGCGTATGCACTCCCGGCGCCGGCTGATGCATCATCTGCGGCTCGGGAATGTCCGCCGTCAGCATCTCGGCGTACCTGAGCAT
>JALHOX010000290.1:5301-5920 GCA_022842805.1 Phycisphaerae bacterium
GAATCCCGCAACGGCTCGCTCGTTCTCAAACATGCGCTGCTCCGAGATCAATTTTCTTGAATATTCGAATTCTAAGCGCGAAACGCGCCATTGGGCTGGGGTGTCGCGCGCGGCGGCGAGGTTGCGGATGTAGGGCAGGCCGCGGTACTCCGCGCCCTGCCTCCTGGTTTCTGGGTCGACAAGCCCGATCGACCGCGGCCGACATGCGGCCACCGGCATTTCGCCAAAAGCACGTCGACTGGCCCCGGCAGAGAGAAGGCAGGGCGCGGAGTACCGCCGCCTGCCCTACCCCACTTACACTCTCGCCATGCCCCAACTTCCGATCAGCGATGAATACTTCAATCGCTCCGCCGCCATCGTCGCGGATACGCCGCTCTACAACGCCCGCGTGCGATACTGCGTCTTCGCCCGTCGCGGCGGCGTCGTTTGCGGCGCCAATCGCGCCGTAAATTTCATCGCCGAGCAATGCCTCGGCCCGCTCACGATTCGCGCCCGCCACGACGGCGAGCGTTTCGCCGCCAAGCAGGCGGTCATGGTGATCGAGGGCCTCTTCGGCGAACTCGTCAATCTTGAAACGACCTATCTCGGCATGCTCGCCTTCAGCGGCGCCGCGACCGAG
>JALHOX010000291.1 GCA_022842805.1 Phycisphaerae bacterium
GCCGTGAAGCCGTGCTGCGCGACCAGGATATCTGCGTGAACCGCAATATCGACTTCGCCCAGGCCTCGCGCCCCACCGCGGCGCCGGTGCCACGCCCCCTGCCCGTCGCCTCGCCCGCCAATCGCGAGACGCCGCTCGCCCAGCCCAACCAGCAGGCGCGGCAGGTCTCGACCGGCACGGGCTTCCTGATCGCCAATGAGCGCGTGATGACGAACCACCACGTCATCGACAATTGCAACCGCGTGCTGTTGCGCACCCCCTCCGGCCATTGGCTCGCGGCGAGTCCGCCCGCGCGGATGGATGCGGCGCTTGATGTGGCGGTGCTGAACGTGCCCGGCCTGGTCGGCCCCGCGTTCAGCTACAACGAAGACGGATCGGCCCCGACCGGCGCGCTGTTTTACACCGGTACGCAATTCCCGCCGGAGTATGCGGGCAACTTCTTCCACTTCGACTTCGTCAGCAATCGCATGTTCCGAGCCGTGCTCGACGGCGACCGCGTCGTCAGCCATAGCCAGTTCTTTCTCGCCGATGGCGGGCCCGTGGATCTGGTGCAGGCGCCCGACGGCAGCGTCTACTTCTGCGAACTGATCAACGGCGCGGTGCGAAAGATCAGCTATGGCTCGCCGATCGATGGCCAGAGCGGCCCCGATGAGCCGACGAGCAACGATGATCCCTCGAACGCGAACGGGGCGGACGCCCCCGGCGACGATGACAACGCGAGCGACGACGAGGACACGAGCGGCGGCCTGGCGTCGCCCTGCGCTGCGGTTCCTCTCGGATTGATCGCGCTGAGCGCCGTTGGTCTTCGCCGACGGGCGGAATGAAGCCCGACGGCTGATGGGGGTGAGTTCAAAGCGGGGGCGGTGCGCGTCGAGGTGTTTGAGGAGAAACCGAGGCGGCAGCCCCCCCTTTCGGCTCGGCCTTGCATCATCCCCCTATCCGTCCTCAAGAATCGACAATTCGGCGGTTGTGCCGCGCGTCGGCGTGGTCTGATAATCCCGCTATCCTCGGCGGCCAGGTTTTGCACGAACCAGCGTCGGTCGAAACTCGTACAGTTGGCGGAGTCTCGTGGAGCGTCGGACAGATGAAGAGCTGGTTGCGGCCCATGCGGCAGGCGAGTCGCGGGCCTTCGACGAGTTGGTCCGGCGCTACGCCGGCCCGCTGTTCGCGTTTCTGGCGCGATTCGTAGGCCAGGGCGCCACTGCGGAAGACTTGGTGCAGGAGTCACTCCTGCAGGTTCATTCTTCTTCGGCGACTTTTGATCGCGAACGGCGATTTCGACCGTGGATCTACACCATCGCCGCGAACAAGGCTCGCGATTATCTGCGTTCGCGCGTGCGGCGAACCGAGCAGAGCCTCGACGACGGCGCGGCGGACGCCGAAGGCGCGCAACCCATCGACCGCATTTCGGCCGCAGGGCCGGCGGCGGACGAGCGGCTGATTGCGTCGGAGACGAGTGACCGCGTGCGGCGGGTGGTGGCTCGCATGCCGGAGCATCTGCGCGAGATTCTGCTGCTGGGCTATTACCAGCAGATGCCCTACGCGGAGATCGCCGAAGTGCTGGCGATTCCGGTGGGCACCGTGAAGTCGCGATTGCACTCCGCGGTGCAGCAGTTTTCGAGGTTGTGGGAAGAGCAGGAAACGGCCGTGGAGCGCGATTCGCGCCGCAAGCGGCAAGGATAGATTTTTGTGACCGATTCCATGAACAATTTTTCGGCCGAACAGGAATGGCTCCTGGCGCGAGCCCTTGGCTTCGACGCCGGCCCTCGTCCGACCGGCGTTTCAGAGGAAGAGGCGGCGAAGTTCGAAGCGGCCGCGGGCGTGTTGCAGGCTTGGAGCATCGCCCCGCCGACGGGGCTGGAAAACCGCATCATCGCGGCGGCGGGCAAGCGCCCGGCGCTACGCGTCGTGCGGTCGGAAGAGAGCGCGCGTCGTGTGGTCGAGCGCCGCAACGCGGGCGAAGTGGTGCTGGCGTTCGGCGGCCTGCGCGACGTGATTTCCGTCGCGGCGGTCTTCGTGCTGATGGTCGGGCTGGGCGTGCCGGGGCTGATCAACATGCGGCAGCGCAATCAGCGCATCGGCTGCAACCAAAATCTCGCCTCGCTGGCCCAGGGCCTGCAGAGCTACGCGACGACCTACGGCTCCGCCCTGCCGTTTCTGGGCTGGGGCAGCGATCGTTCGTGGCGGCCGACGCCGCAGCCGAATGTCCGCTTGCAGCACAATCGACAACATCTGGAGCCGCTGGCGCTCGAGCAGTATGTCTCCGACGCGCGACGCTTTATCTGCCCGTCGGGCTGCGACGTGCCGATGACGCGCGAGCAGGTGCGGCGCGGCGTGGCCTTCGCCGACGCGCGCAATGTCAGCTACGCCTACTTCAATATGGCGGGGGCCAAGCCGCGGCTGGGCGACAATCCCGAACTGCCGATCTTCGCCGATGACAATCCGCTCTTCGACAACGGAACGCCCCGGCTCGATATTCGCAAGCTTTGGAAAGACGCGGAAGAGATGAACTCGCCGGCCCACCGCGGCGCCGGACAAAACGTGCTGTCGCTCGGCGGGCACGTACGCTGGACGCGTACGCCGCACGCCGGTATCGACAAGGACAACATCTGGACGTTAAACGCGGTGTCGGACTACACCGGCCGCGAAGGGCCGACGACGGACACCGACGCGCATCTGCTGAAGTAGCCGACGCCAGGGACAGCGGGGGATCTATCGAACAACGCGGACGATCGCACAGGCCATGGGCCTGCGCCTCGTCCGTTTGCATTTGGCTGCGCGGGGGCACCGTCGCGGCGCCAAGCCAGACGCGACCACGCGGGCAAACCCCGGCCGTTCCGCGGACGGAATCGGCCCGATGCCGACTACTTCTTGGCGGCCTTGGCGGCGTTCAGCTGCCGAGCGAGGCGCGACTTTTTGCGGGCGGCGTTGTTCTTGTGCAGCGTGCCCTTGTTGGCCAGGCGGTCGATCAGCGCGATCGCCTCGCGAACGGTCGTCTCGGTGTCCGCGGCGATGGGCTTAGTGACCGCGGTCTGCGACTTGCGCAGCGTGGTCTTCAGTTCCGAGCGGCGGGCCTGATTGTTCGCGCGACGCTTCACATTCTGTCGAATGCGCTTCTTACGATGGAGCGAGCTAGCCACGTTGTCCTTTCCTTACATGATGGCGGCGGCGCAAACAGGCCGACCGACTATTCCTTACCGAGTTCTTCCATGCGTTTGCGAACATCCCCGTTCGCATAGTTGTAATCCATTCGCTGCAAACGACCAAGCACCGTCTTGGCGTGGTCCTTCTGGCCGGCGGCCTGATGGGCGATGCCGAGGTGGTACATAAGCTTCTTGGCCAGGTCGTCCTGCATGTCGTACGTGTCGAGCGCTTCCTTGAGCACATCGATGGCCTGGTCGTAGGCGCCGGTCTCGTGAAACGCGCGACCGATCAGCAGCAGCGCCTTGTGCCGCGAGCGCGGCTCGGCCTGGGCCTCCTGCAAATGCGGAATGGCCTCGTGATATTCCTTCATCTCGAACAGAATTTCGCCCAGGCGATAGCGCAGGGCCAGTTCGGTCGGATAGCGCTCGACGCGTTCGCGATAAATCTCGAGCTCGAACTGGTTGTGTTCCATGACCGCCAGACGGGCCTGCTGCTTGGCCGATTCGTCGTTCGAGGCCTTGGCCTGACTGACCATCTCGCGCACCGCGCGGCGGCGCTGCGCAAGGCGCAGCTTGTCCGCCCGGAACTTGTGGCTGTACTGGTTGGTTTCGGCGTAGAGCTTGTCGAGCATCTCGATGCCGATGTTCTCGTATCGGGCCTGTTCCGTGCGCTCGAGCGCGTCGAGGTAGCGGTTGTAGTGAGCGGCGGAGTTGGGCTCGGCCTCCCACGCCTTTCTCAGGGCCGCCAGCATCGCGTCCAGCGAACTCTCGCCCTGCTTGGCCCGTTCGGTGTCGTGCAGCGTGCGCTGGCCGGCGGCGTCTTGCAGCGAGTCACGGAACGTGTCGGCCTGCTCGTACTTGCCCTTGGAGATGGCGAGCTTGCCGGCGAGATTGCGCTGCTCGTCGCGCAGCGCGTCGTCGCCGGGCATCAGCGTGATCAGATTCTCAAGCGATTCAACCGCGTATTCGAGCAGCTTGGTCGAGGTCGCGTTGTCCTTGTGCTCGGCGGCGTAGTCGGCAGCCTCGATCAGCGCCTCGCGAAATGCCTTAAAGCGGCTCGGATTGGGCTTCTTATCGCGAACCAGCGTTTCGGCGGCAAGCGGCGCCAGCCACTTCAGCGTATCGAAATAGCGGCCCTTCGCCGCATTTTTCACGTAGCCGTCCCAACCCGTGTTGTCGGTCGGGTCCATGGCGACGCGCCAGGCCGAATTGAGGAAGTTCTGCTTGATGTCCTTGCCGTTGACACCCCGCTTCATGGTCAGGTCCATCATGCCCGGCTTCTTGCCGCCGGCTTGCACGCGCTGGAGCGCCAAGGCGCGCAGCGGCATGTGACCTTCGCTAACGGCTTCGGGCCAAATCCCCAGCCCCGTGATCATCGACTCAACCGCGTAGTCGTACATGTGTTTGTCGCGACTTTCGGCGGCCTTTTTGAACCAAAGCTTGGCGGTGGCCTTGTCTTTCTCGGTGAACGTCGGCGGGCCGCTGGAGGGTTGCGGAGCGCTATTCGCCTCGTCGCCTCCGTTGGCCGGTGGCTTTTTGCTGCCGAAGAACATCCGTCGTCCTCAACCTCGTCACGGCTTGCATCCGCGTTCGAGGGATCTGTCACAACTCATACGCAGTACGGGGGTTGCGCCGCGCACCCGGGCAACCGCACCGGGTCGAGAATTTCGGACTATACCCAGCCGCCGCGATTTCGGGAAGACGGCCGCGGGGTCTCATAAAGGAGTGCAGGATACCGGGATCACGGCGCGCCGCGTTTGGTGAAAACTCGTACCGCCGCGGACGATTCGGACGAAAACCCGCTGCGGTGCGGTTATACTGTCCTGAGTTCGACCACTCGAGAGCCGAGTCGGGTTCTCGAAGGCGGGTGATTTGCGGGCGACGACGATCCGTCGACCGGCAAGCCGCATTCCCGCCGCTGCTCGGATCCGTGCGCTGGATGTTGCGGCTGATTGCGAAGCTCTCCGGGCGCGCTCGCGCCGGGCGGATTTGCGTATCGCCGCCAAGCAAGACTGAGTTCTATTTCCAAACTCGTAGGAGGTTTCGATGAAGCGAAGCATGCTCACACTGTCGGCGCTGGCCGCCATGGGCGTCGGAAGTGCCATGGCCGGTGCGACAATCCCGGAGCTGGACACCGTCCGCATCGTCAGCGGGCTGGCGCGGCCGCTCTGGGTCTGCCAGGCGCCCGGCGACGACACCCGCCTGTTCATCTGCGAACAGTTCAGCGGCAACCAGGGCCGCATCCGTGTCTTCAACCTCACCACGAACACGCTCCTGCCCGCTCCGTTTCTGAGCGTGACCGTTGCCACGGGTAACGAGCAGGGCCTGCTCGGTCTCGCGTTTCACCCCAACTACCAGACCAACGGCAAGTTCTACGTCCACCTCAACCCGCCGGGCGGCGCCACGAACGTCACGGAGTACACCGTGTCGGCCGACCCGAACGTCGCCAACGCCGGCAGCGCCAACCTGATCTTCTCGGTCGCGCAGCCCTTCTCCAACCACAACGGCGGCTGGTTGGCCTTCGGTCCCGATGGCTACCTCTACCTCGCCCTCGGCGACGGCGGCTCGGCCAACGACCCCGGCAACCGTGCCCAAAGCCTCACGGCGTCAATCCTCGGTAAGACGCTCCGTTTCGACGTCAACGGCGACGATTTCCCCGCCGACCCGAACCGCGACTACGCCATCCCGCCGACCAACCCCTTCGCGGGCGCCGGTCCGGAGTTCGACGAAATCTTCCACTACGGTCTGCGCAACCACTTCCGCAATAG
>JALHOX010000292.1 GCA_022842805.1 Phycisphaerae bacterium
GAGAAGCGTGCGGGCGCTGGTGCCGACCGACGCACTGAATTCGGCTTGTGCCATTGTTGTGATCAATCCTCAGTGGGTTCATCACGCCTGGGGCAGGCGGGGACCGCTGCGCCGCCTAGCCCGGGTCGTGGCATAGGCCGGGATGGTAGACCCGAAGGCGGCTGCTCGGCAAGGGAAATATGAAAGTCTGGTCAAGGATGTCCGGCCGCGCCGTTTCGTCCGGCCGAGGTTTCCGTAAGATGCGGCCTGGCTGACGGATACGCGCCGCCAGCCACGAAATCTTGTACGCGGCGAAAGCCCAGGAGTGGCAGGCGTGGCAAACCGGGTGGTCTGCGTGGAGGTGCGTGCGAAGGCGGGAAACGGCCCTACGCCCGAGGAGCGGGATGTTTTAGCGGAACTCCGCGGGGCCGGACTGAGCAACGCGGCACGTGTCGAAATCCGTCGGCGCTACTTTCTGGAGGGCGCAATCACCGCGCAACAGGTCGCCGAGCGGGCCGCAGCACTTCTCGTCGATCCCGTGACCGAGGCGGCCGACGTTCTCAGCGAAACGCCTGCGACGACGCCCGCGGGGGGTCGATTCGAATTTGAGATTCACCCGCGACCGGGCGTGACCGACCCCACCGCCGCGAGCGTGCTGCACGAACTTTCGGCGCTGGGGCTGGCGATGCGGCGCGTTTGGACGGCGCGACGATTCGTGGTGGAGGGTGCACAGGACAGCGAGCTGGCGCGGCGGGTGATCCAGAAACGGCTCGCGAACGATTGCATCGAGCAGACGGTGATCGGCAGCGCCGGCGTCGGAGCGGCGGCCGAGGCGCAGCCCAAGTCGATGGAACGCCGAACGGTGGCGCTGAAGGGGCTGGACGATGCGGCGCTGACCGCGCTGTCGCGACGGGCGAGCCTGTTTTTGTCGTTGCCCGAAATGCGGGAGATCCAGAAGCACTTTGCGACGCTGGGGCGCGATCCGTCGGATCTGGAACTCGAAACGTTGGCGCAGACATGGTCGGAGCATTGTGTTCACAAGACGCTCAAGAGCGCGGTCGCGTATGAGGGCGCGCCCTTTGGCGCCGGCGGCGGCCCGGCGATTCGCGTTCGCTATGGCAACCTGCTGCGCGACACGATCGCGCGGGCGACGCGCGAGCTGATCGCGGAGGGGCGCGGGCCGGAGTGTCTCTCGGTGTTCGTCGATAACGCGGGCGTGATCGGCTTTGACGAGCGCTTCGGCGTTGCGTTTAAGGTTGAGACGCACAATCGGCCGTCGGCGATTGAGCCCTATGGCGGGGCCGCGACGGGCATCGGCGGCTGCATTCGCGACGTGCTGGGCTGCGGGCTGGGGGCCGACCCGATCGCCAGCACCAATGTTTTCTGCGTCGCGCCGGGCGACTGGCCGGAGGAGGCGCTGCCGCGCGGGGTGCTGCACCCGCGTCGGATCTTGCGGTCGGTTGTGCAAGGTGTGGCGGACTACGGCAATCGGATGGGCATTCCGACGGTGAACGGCGCGGTCTATTTCGACCCGCGCTATCTGGGCAATCCGCTGGTTTATTGCGGCTGCATCGGGCTGATTCCGCGTGATCGCATCGCCAAGCACGCCAAGCCGGGCGATCTGATCGTCGTCATCGGCGGGCGCACGGGCCGCGACGGCATTCACGGCGCGACCTTCAGCAGCGGCGAGCTGACGGATACGCACGCCGACGAATTTGCGCACGCGGTGCAGATCGGCCACGCGATTGAGGAGAAGCGGGTGCTGGACGCGGTGATCCGCGCGCGGGACGCGGCGCAGGGCTGCCTGTTCTCGGCGATTACGGATTGCGGCGCGGGCGGGTTGAGCAGTGCGGTGGGCGAGATGGCGGGCGAGATCGGCGCGCGGGTCGAGCTGGAAACCGTGCCGCTGAAATACGCAGGCCTGCGCTACGACGAAATCTGGATCAGCGAGGCGCAGGAGCGCATGGTGCTCGCAGTTGCGCCGGCGAATCTGGCGGCGTTTCAGGCGATCATGCGGGCGGAGCAGGTCGAATCGACGGTGATCGGGCGCTTCGGCGATGCGGCGCGCGACTTTGCGACGGCGGGCACGCGGCTGATCGTTCGCTATCGCGGCCAGACGATGGGCGATCTCGATCTGCACTTCCTGCATGAGGGATTGCCGAAGATCGAGCGCGAGGCGAAGTGGAGCGCGAATACGCCGGAGAAGAACAACTCGAGCGGAACGCAACTGCAAACCAACGGTGTTGATTGGCGCGAGTCGCTGCGCGCTGCGCTCCGCAATCCGACCACTGCCGCCAAGAGCTGGATCGTGCGGCGTTATGACCATGAGGTGCAGGGCGGAAGCGTGGTGAAGCCGTTTGCGGGGCGCGGGCGCGGGCCGACCGACGCGGCGGTATTGCGGCCGGTCCTCCGTTCGTCGCGCGGGCTCGCCGTCGGTTGCGGGCTGCAGCCGCAGCTTTCGGAGGTGGACCCCTATTGGATGGCCGCGAACGGCATCGACGAGGCGATTCGGAATGTTGTTTGCGTCGGCGGTGATCCGCGGCGCACCGCGATCCTGGACAACTTCTGCTGGGGCGGCGTTCAGGACGCGGGCGCGATGGGGTCGCTGGCGCGAGCCTGCCAAGCATGCTATGACGTCGCGAAGGCCTTCGGCACGCCGTTCGTTTCGGGCAAGGATTCGCTCAACAACCAGTTTGCGCTCGAAGCCGGAGACGTTGATCGCGTGGTGCGCGAGATCGCGCGGCGGAGCGGTGCGTCGTCTTCGCAGATCGAAGCGGCGATTCGCGCCAGCGGACGGATCGTGATTCCCGAGACGCTCCTGATCAGCGCGATGGCGATCGTCGACGACGTGGCGACCGTCTGCACCGCGGACCTTAAGCATGAAGCCGGGGATGTGTGGCTTGTCGGCGGATTCGAGCCGATCGGCTTTGACCTGTCGGCCGCCGCACGGGTGCACCAGTTCGTATCGGGGCTGATCTGGCGGCGCGAGATTCGCGCTGCGCACGATGTCAGCGAAGGCGGCTGGCTGACGGCGCTGGCGGAAATGGCCATCGGCGGACAATGCGGTGTTCACGTCGACGCAGCGAATCTGCCGGATGCCACCGCCCTGCTGGCGGCGGGCTATCTGGTGCAACTGGCGGACGGCGTGAGCGAGCATGTGTTGCAGACGGCGGGCGTGTCGGCGATGCGCGTGGCGCAGGCGCAGCCCGATTCGCGCTCGCTGCGCTGGGGTGATGAATCGCTCCCGATCGAGGAATTGTCGGCGGATTGGCGGTCGCTCGAGCGGTGACCCGTCGCGCCCGAGACAGCGCGGCACGGGCCGGTTTTTTCGCGGCAAATCGGCCGCTGCACATCTACGATTAGCTCAGTCGATGAAGGCCCGGCGATATCGCCGGGCGTCGCGCGTGAACCGACGGGGGCGGATGTCACCCGTGGCCTCGCGAAACGATCCATCTCTGCAGTTTTCATCGCGCGTCGCGCGCCTCGCAATTCTCGCGACTCGCAATTCGACACTTCCCAGACATCACCATTCTCGGAGGAATCACCATGAGTTCTCGATTTCGCCGGCTTAGCGCGGCGATCGCGCTGACCGGGTTTTCCGTCGCGCCCGTCGAGGCCGCCACGTATATGTGGCAAGGCGGCTGCGGCTCGAACAACTGGTATGACGTCTGCACGGGGAGCGTGTGCGCACCGAACCAGGTGCTGCACCGCAACAACTGGTACATCGAGACCTGCGGCCCGACGGGGATGACATTTCCCGGCGCGCTGGACGCGGCGATCATCGGCGGAACGGCATATCTGGATCGCAACGCCGCGACGGTCCAGACGCTTCAGCTCGATGGGGCCGGCTCGCTGGCCATCCGCGACGGCGGCCAACTTACCGTCGGCGGCGTGAGCATCGTCAACAACGGCATGATCTCGCTGCAGTGGGGCGGATGGGCGGGCGACGGGACGCTGACGATTTCTTCCGACGCGGCTCTGTCGGGGAACGGCGAGATCCTCAGCGGCGGCGGCGTGATCAACGGGGCCGGCGAGTTGCGCGTGATGTCGGATCAGACGATTCACGGGCGCGCCCTGGCGATTCACACACGGCTGAACAACGAGGGGCTGATCTCGGCGGACGAGCCCGGCACGATACAGCTCGCCACCAACGCCAAAAGCAATAGCGGAACGATGGAGGCGATCAACGGCGGCACGCTCTCGATTCTCACTCAGATCAGTCAGAGTTCCACGGGAAAGATCCGAAGCGCGGGCGGCGCCGTGCAACTGCACGAAGGGGCGCGGGTGGTCGGCGGGCGCATGGAATCGACCGGAGAATCGACCTGCCTGCTGGCGCGGGAGACTGCCACGCTCGAAAACTGCGAGAATTACGGAAAGCTGATCGTGGAAGACGGCGCCACTCTGGCGCTGGTCGGTGGCACATTTCGTAACGAGGGGCAGATTCAGGTGCGATACGGCGGCTGGGCCGGAAACGCCAATCTGCGACTCGACAGTTCGCCCGTTCGCTTTGTCAGCAATGGCGAGATCCTCTTCTCGGGCGGACGGCTCCACGGCGGTGACTATGAGCTATCCGCCGCGCACACGCTCCGCGGCGGCGGAGCCGACATCCAGTCCAACGGCACAAACTTCGGACTGATTCACGCCGACACGCCTGGTTCGATCACCCTCAGCGCGGCATCGACGGTCAATCGCGGTGTGATCCAGGCCAGCGGCGGCGGAAGCATCAGCGTGCTCGGGGCGATCGACCAGTTTGTCGACGAGGGGCGAATCGTCGCCGACAACGGCGCGGTTCATTTTGGAGCGGGCTCGGCGGTCAGCGGCGGCGCGCTGGAGACTGCGAATGGCGGGACCATCCGCATCGGCCGCAGCAGCATGAGCATGACGAACGTAACCAATCGCGGAACGTTTCAAGACGTCGATGGCGCGATCGTCCGGTTGAACGGGTCACTGACGAACGAGGGCGTGTTTCATGTCGCCTACGGCGGATGGGCGGGCGATGCGTTCGTCGTCTTTGAGAACGATTCGCTGCCGATCTATGGCGCCGGCGAAATGGTGTTGGCCGGGGCGCACCTCATCAGCGCGTCCGAGCAGACATTCCGAAACACCGCACTGCACACGATCCGCGGTCGCGGAAGCCTGACCGCGCCGTTTGAGAACGAAGGGCTGATCCTGGCCGATGTCGCGGGCAGCACGATCAAGCTGGACGGCGGCGCGAAGAGCAACTCGGGGATCATCCGATGCGGAATGGGATCGCTGATGGAGCTGTCGACCGCGCTGACGCAGGAATCCGCCGGCCGACTCATCGCGGATGGCGGCACGATTGACCTGTTCAACGGCAGCCGGATCATCGGCGGAACGTTGGAGACGCCCAACAATGGATTGATCCGGGCGGCCCGCAACACCGCCGAGCTGGAGGCGATTACGAACGATGGCGATTTGCGCGTGGGTGATGGCGGAACATTCGTCGTTCGCAGCAGCCTGACCAACCATGGACAGATCACCGTTTACTACGGCGGCTGGGCCGGAAACGGCCATGTGCAACTGGACGGCAATGTCCTCTTGAACGGCAGCGGAATGCTGACGCTGGAAGCCGGCGACGTGAGCTCGGCAAACGGCGGAGCGCTGGAGAACGGGGCGGGCCATACGCTTCGCGGAGGCGGGCCGATCCATGTTGCTCTGACCAACGCCGGCATTGTCGCGCCGGGCGTCGGGATCGGAACGATGACGATCAACGCGACGTATGTGCAGCAGCCGAACGGCGTGCTGGAGATCGAGGTCGCGGGCGCGACCGTCTTCGATAAGTTGCAGGTCAACGGTGCGGCCCTGGTCGGCGGAGCGGTTCACATGAAACCGACCGGCGGATTCCGACCG
>JALHOX010000293.1 GCA_022842805.1 Phycisphaerae bacterium
GAACCCATCGTGAGCTGCGCCGCCTGCTTTCCTCACTGCGCGATCAGCCGCAGAAAATCATCGGTGCGCCAAAAAAGTAGGGCGGATTTCATCCGCCTCCTCCGTGCGCCGGCTCGGGGGCCGTCGTCCGCTTCGACGAGACAACAAGGCGGGTGAAACCCGCCCTACCGCCCCACCGCATCCCTCAAACACCGCATCCCGCAAAGGAAAGAGGCGAGCCGCCGGCGCTCTCGCGCCTGCAACTCGCCACTCTGCACTCGAAACTCGTAACCTGCCTTATCGCGCCGTCGCCGTCGGCTTGCCCACCGGCTGCACCGTCGCCGCCTGATAGGCCGCGATCGTCGCCGCCTTGTCATACTTGGGCGACCAGCCGAGGCCGGACAGCTTGCTCTTGTCACCGCACAGACCCAGGATCGGGCCAAACGCCGTCGCGCCGGGCTTGGGACCCTTCACGCCGCCCGATGAGGCGGGCGAATTCAGCTCGCCCATCGGCGTGCGCTGGCCGCAGCAGACGTTGTAGACCTCGTTGGGCTTGCCGCTATCGAGCAGTTGCACATAGGCCGCCGCCACATCGTCGACATGCAGCAGATCGACACAGCAATCGCCGCTGCCGACGTTGAAGCCCAGCGCGGGGTCGAAGGGCTGGCCGGGGCCGACGAAGCCGAAGGGCCGCGCGATCATCACGTCGACGTGATAGTCGCGGAAATAGGTCTGAGCGACGGACTCCGCGGCCGACATCCACGAGCCAAAGGTCGTGTTGGGGCGGAGCGGCGAAGATTCGTTGATCGGGCTGCCGCTCGGAGAGGCGTTGCCATACACCGCGGCCGAGCTGGTCATCAGCAGCCGGGCGCGGGGCACGGCCCGGCGGGCGGCGTCGAGCACGTTGGCCCAGGCGCTCGTGGTCGCTTGATAGGTCTGCAGCGGCTCGGCGACGGAGTCGGCGTCGAAGTTGGTGCCCGCCAGATGAATCACCGCGTCGGGGCCGACCGAGGCGATGCAGCGCGCGACATTGATCGCATCACTGACATCACAGACCAGGGCCTTCAGCCCGGTCTTCTCAAGTTGCAGCTTCCGCGAGCGATTCCAGACGCCGGCGACGACTTCGAAGCCCCGCTGAACGAGTTGACGCGACAGTGCAGCGCCGGGAAAGCCCTCAGCGCCCGTGACAAAGACCTTACGCATTCGCAATCCTCCAAACGGGACCTCGACCGCCTGCGGCGTCGCCGCGCGGTCGCAGACGGCAGCCGTCCAACTGCTGCGATCCACTCAACCTGCACCTTCATCGGCCCCGAGGTGGGGGTTGTTGCGTAATCGGCCCCCGCCGCACCACTTCCGCCACGGGCGATCCGCCCGCGAACCGCGGGGCGAATTTGTTGAGGGAGTGCGCCGGCCCCGATATTGTCTGGTTTCAGACGCGGTCCGATGCGGTCGGCCGCCGGTTCCCCGCAGGAGTTGCGCCTCAGATGACACTCGATCAGATCGTCAAGCAAGCGAAGGCGGCCATGGAAAAATGCCGCGAGTTTCTTACCGCCGAATTTCGCGGGGTGCGTTCCGGACGCGCCTCGACCGCGCTGGTCGACAGCATCCGTGTCGACGTCGAGAGCTACGGCTCCCAAATGGGACTCAAAGAACTCGCCAGCGTCACCATCGCCGACGGTAACACGATCGTCATCAAGCCCTTCGACGGCGGCACGCTGCGCGATATCGCCAAGGCCATCGAAAAGAGCAACATCGGCATCAACCCGCAGAACGACGGCAAAGTCGTGCGCCTGCCGGTGCCGCCGCTCTCGACCGAGCGCCGCAACCAGCTCGTCACGCAGATCAAGCAGATGGCCGAACAGCAGAAAATCGCCGTGCGAAACGTGCGCCGCGATACGAACAAGACGCTCGACGGCATGAAGAACAAGCCCCTGACCGAAGACGAAATCAAGCGCGGCCAGGACGATATTCAGAAGCTCACCGACGAGCACATCAAGAAGATCGACCAGCTCGTCGAGGAAAAGTCCAAAGAGATCATGGAGGTCTGAAAAGGCAGTTGCGAGTTTCGAGTGCAGAGTTTCGAGTGAAATACCGGGGAACAAGCGTCCTTCGCCTTCAACTCGACACTCTGCACTCTCACCTCGAAACTCGTTTTGCATGGAGGCAGTTCGATGTCGCTTCAGCATGAATGGCAGATCCCCCGCGGAACTCATCGCTGTGCCGTGTGCACGCACGAGTTTGAGCCCGCCGAGCACTACGTCGCCCGCATCTACGACGTCAAGGAAGGGTTGATCCGCAGCGACTACTGCATCGGCTGCGCCGAGCAGTCGGCGGCCGGGTTCATCGGCACCTGGCGCGCCCGCCGGCCCGAGCTTAGCGCCCGCCGCCAGGGCACGCTCGACCGCGCCGCGCTGCTCCAATTCTTCCAGCATCTCACGCCCGGCCCCGAAGAAACCGAAAAGCTCCAGTTCCGCTTCGTGCTCGCGCTGCTGCTCTGGCGCCAAAAGGTCGTCCGCCTGATCGACACCGTCAACGACGAATCCGGCGCCGAAACGTGGCAATTCGTCGAGCCGCACGCCAACGAAAACTACTCGGTCATCCGCCCGCCCCTCGCCGACGAAGAGATCGAGCGGCTCAGCACGCAGCTCGAACGCCTCATCGGCGGCGATCCGTCGGCCGATGAAACGCCCGCATCCGCGGCGACCGCGTCCGTCGTCGCCGCCCACGGCCCTGAGGTGCTGATCCCCGAGGAATCCCGTGCGTAACACCGCTCCGCTCAGGTTCGTCCGTCTCGCCCTGCTCGGCCTCGTCTTGCCGCTGGCGGGCGGATGTCCCGACGGCGGCGGTGGCGGCGGAATGTCCATCAACCCGCCGCTGGCGATGGACGCCGAGTCCGCCCTGCGGCGCATCAACGACAATCTCAATCTGCTGAACGAAAAGATCGAAGCCGACACGATCGTGACCGTCCGCTTCGTCGATCGCGACGGGCAGAAGCGCCAATTCGTCGGCCACGAAGGCAAGCTGCGCTTCATGGCCCCACAGTGCCTGCGCTTCGACATTCGCGGGCTCGACCCGGTCATCGCCCAGTTCGGCTCCAACGACGACCGCTACTGGGTCTGGGTCAAGCCCGAGCTCAACACGCTCTGGTGGGGCGAGTGGAGCGACGCCGGTTTCGCCGACGATCTCGACATGCCCGTCCCGCCGCAGCGGCTGCTCGACGCGCTCATGATCCGCCCGTTGCCCACCGAGATCGACGGACGCGTGCCGCTCAACGATCGCGACGGCGCCGGCCGCAAGCTGGTCTATCGCCGCGAAGACGGCAGCATCGCCCGCGAAGTCCGCCTCGATCGCTCAGCCTCGGGCATGCCCTTCGAAATCATCGACCGCGCCGCCGACGGGCGAACCATCCTCATGATCGCGAAGCTCAAGAAATACGCCCGCATCGGACCGCGCGGGCCCTTCGTGCCTCGGGTCTATGAGGTCAGTTGGCCGCAGAATCAGGGCGAGATGGTGCTGCGGATCAAGTCCATCCAATTCAAGCCGACCCTGCCCGACTGGTTCTGCGAGTTCCCCGAAAAATGGGGCGGCGAAACGCGCCAGCTCGGCCAAACGGGCCAACCGTCGCAGCCGCCGGGCGACCGCAACGGGCCCGATCGCGAAGAAGCGCCGGCGACCGATCAACTCCCGCCGATTTCATCCGACGCCCCGCCCGCGACCGAGGCCCCCTACCAGTCCGATGCCCCGGCCGAATCTCAGCCGCCGGCTCAGCCCCCCGAAGGCGAAGAACTCCCACCCTTGCCCGCCCCGCCCGAGCGCTAGCGGCCGTCGCCCGCACGCCGGAAGTCCTCTCGCCCGCCGGGCAACAAAACCGCGCCGCTTCGCTTCACAAGCTCACGCCCCTGCGCCCGCCTCTTACGAATACTTCGCGGGCGAGAGCGCGATGGCCGCGCCAATGCTCAGCGGCACATACAAAATCGTGATCGTCGCCTGCGCCGCCCGCGTCTTCATCGCCAGATACGCCGGCGGCAGACCGATCAGCATCGCCAGCAGCGCTCCCCAACCCGAAATGGGCGACACGCTCCAGAAGACCCAGTCCGCCACCAGCGCCAGCACGAAATAGCCGCTCAGCGCCACCAGAGACCACCGTCCGTCCCGTTCGAACGCCGCCGTCATGCTCTCATGGCCCGCCAACTCGCCCGGCGGCAAAACCAGCGCCGCCGCCACGAACAGCAGCAGGGTCAGGGTCACCAGCGTCAGGAAATAGCCCAGCGTCCACACCTTCACCAGCCCCGGCAATTCGATGATCGCCCACCAAAACTGCAGTTGCCAGACAAAGATGCAGCCCGCCCACACCAGCGGAATCCAATCGAGCCGCGAGTGGGCGCGAGACCGAAACATCGCAATCACCGACGACAGCAGCCGCGTAACCCCCAGCCCCAGGATCATGGACAGCACCGTCGTGATCCAGCGAAACGAATCCACCTACCCAGCCTCCTGCCCGATCGACCGCCAACCCGACCTTCCTCAGCCGACGTCCCCCCCGGTCGACCTACCCCGGCTCCGTCGTCGAGCCGAGTTCGTTCATCCTACCGCGCCCCACCCCCCAGCCGCCGCCCCGCCCCCCCGCCGCTACCGCCGCCGCCACACACCCGCTTCCGACCCCAACGGGGTCGAGGGCTGTAGCCACGGGTGGAGTCGACGCGCAGCGGCGACGTAACCCGTGGTCGCCGCTCGTCAGTTCCCCTCGCCCCGACGGGGCGAAGGAGACCGCATCGCCGTAGGGCAGGCCGCAGTACTCCACGCCCTGCCTTCGCTCCGGTCGGCTTTCACAGGGCGCGCTGCCATAGTGACGAGGGCGTGGTGTAGCCCGCGGAGGGTGGGCATGGCCCACCCAACAAAGCTGGGTACTCGCAATCTGTGGGCGGTGGGATTGTTGGTTGAGAACTGCGACTCAACTATTTCGAAATACAATGTGATCATGAAATCTGACCGTGACCAGTTTAAAAGGTGGGCCGTCCCGACCGTGGAGACTAAGCCCGTCCTTCTTTGGCTCGCTCCGCAATAAGAATGACATCCTGCGTCGACTTCGATGCATTGACCGGACTCGCAACCACTTCCACAAAATCGACCCTGTACCCCGCTCGCTCAACCATGGAAACCACATCGTCTACGCTTCGATACCTAAGGTAAACCCGATCTCCACTGCTGGTTGTCTCAAACCCGGACCAACTGGATTCACCCGTCATCGTGGAGAGGTACAGCACGGCTGAATCAGTCAGACTTGCGCTGAGCGAACTGAAAAACCGATTCGCGTCGTCGTCAGTCAGGTAGCTCAGCCCAAAAGCAAAAGCAGATGCATCAAATAGTCGTCCAAGCTCGCCGATATGCCGACAGTCCTTGACCAGGAACTCCGCGGACGGGACCCTGAGCCTGGCCTGCTGAATCATCCCTTCCGCCAGATCGATGCCGACCAGCTTGAGGTCCGGCCGCACCTTCGCCAAATAGGCGGAGACATTGCCCGGCCCGCACGCCACGTCCAGAACGCTGGCGCCCCGCGGCTCGATTCGTTTCACGAACCGCTCCAGATACTGGTCATAAATGTCCAGGTGAAAGTACTTCTCGGCATAGCGATCAGCCCACCTGCTGAATGCAGCGACGGACTCGATGCAGAAATCATCGTCTTGCATGAATCGCCTAACGCCCCCGACTCAGCGGACGCATGCCATGCCAACGGCTTTTGCGTCGGCAAGTGCTTCGCGGGCAGGGCTAAATCCGCCAATCTCCACCGAGCCGCTCCCGCGCGGCATGCCCTTTGCGTCGCGCAAGCGTGTTTCACGTGAA
>JALHOX010000294.1 GCA_022842805.1 Phycisphaerae bacterium
GTCCGCCGTCGCGCTTGATACGGCCTCGACGCGCACGTCGGCTGCCGGCAAGACGGAGCCGGGCGCCCAGCGGACCGTCCCGCGGCTTCGGTCGGCAGGCGGCGGCCGCCCGTTGTCCAAGCGCGACTTGCTGTTGCTGTTGACGCAACTCTCGATCATGGTGCGCGCGGGGGTCGACCTCGCCGAAGCGGTGCGCAGCATCGCGGCCCGTTCGACCCGCGCGCCGATTCGCGAGGCCATGGGCGACGTGTACGCCGCACTGGAAAGCGGGAGCATGCTGTCGCAGGCCCTGGCGGACCATCGCAATCGCTTTGGCGGCGTGATGGTGGCGTCGATCGCCGCGGGCGAGTCCTCCGGACAACTGCCGGAAGTGCTCACGCGTTTGAGCGTCGTCATTCGCGATCAACTGCGCTTGCAGAGCGCGGTTCGCTCGGTGGTCAGTTATCCGCTGGTGTTGGCGATCGTGACCATGCTGGTGCTGACGGCGATGATCTTCTTCGTGCTCCCGCAATTCGCCGGCATCTATGACGCGTCGCGCGCGCCGACGCCCGCGGTGACGCGGCTGCTGCTCGACGGGGCGCAGGTCGCCCGGTCGTATTGGTGGCTGCTGATCGGCGCGGGCGTCGCCGTTGCTTTCGGCGCTTTGCGCCTTGCGCGCACCGCCGCCGGACGGCGTCGCATCGACCTGCTTTGTTTCCGCTTGCCGCTCGTGCGCAAATTCTCGCGCCCGCTGCTCGCCGGGCGCGTCTTTCGCTTGCAGGGCATCATGCTCGAAAGCGGCGTACCGATGCTCGAAGTTTTGCGCATGACCCGGCCCGCGGTCGGCAACAGTTGCTTCGAAGACTTGATCGACGAGATGCAGACGTCGCTGGTCAACGGTAAAGGGATGGCGGCGGCCCTGCGCGACTCCATCTGCATTCCCGAGGGCGCCGCCGAAATGGTCGCGACCGGAGAAGGCAACGGTCAATTGGGAAGCGTGCTGCAATCGGTGGGTGAGTTCTACGAATCCGAAGGAGAGCAGTACCTCCGCGACGCCGTGAAGATCGCCGAGCCGGCGATTATCGTCGGACTCGGCCTGATGGTGGGCGTGATCGTGCTGGCGGTCATGCTGCCGTTGCTCGACCTGTCGACGGCGGCCATGTAGCACCAACGCATCAAGATACTATGACTTCACTACTCCAAGCACGTCCGCCGGCCAGCGGCCCGCGCGTCGGCAACGTCGTCACGGGCGTCGACATCGGCGCGCACGCGGCCAAGCTGGTGGTGCGGCGCTGGAGCGGCGGTTGCTGGCGCATCGTCCGAGCCAGTCGCCTGCGGCTTTCTCCCGAGGCGCGGGACAACGCCGCCGAATCGGCCAAGGCGATTCGCCCCTGGCTGCGCGAACACGCCGAGACCGCGCGCCGCGATCTGGTCTGCAGCCTGCCTTCCGAGATGGTCGATTACGAGGCCGTCGACATCACGCTCGAGGACGGCGAGCGGCTCGACGATCGCGCCAGCGAATCGATGCGGCAGTTGCTCGGCGACGAGACGCTTCGCGCCGCCTACGATTATTGGTGCGCCACCCCGGCCGGGACGCACGCTCCGACCAAACTCCATCTCGCGTGGACGGCGAACGAGTTCGCCGCGCAACTCGCGTGGCATCTGGCGAAGGATGGCTGGCGCGTAGTCGCCATCGACGCTCCCGGCACCGCCATCGCCAGCGTGGCTGCTGACTCGGCCAAGTCCTGCCTGGCCGTCGATATCGGCGGCAACGCGGCGTCGCTTATCTGGTCGCGGGGCGGTGTCGCCGAGTACGTGCGCAATCGCGTGCCGTTTGCGGTGAAATCGGCCACCGATCAACTCGCCGAGGCGCTGGGCATTCGCGCCGCGGCGGCTGAAGTACTGCTTAGCTCCTGGGGCTTAGGAGCAGCGGCGGACGCTGTCGGCCGGCCGCTGGAGGCCGCTGTCGCCAAGCACCTGGCGAGCTGGCTGGGCAAGCTCACCTTCGAAATCGAGCGCACCGTGCAATACCTCCGACTACTCCATGGCGGCCATGCCGTGGCGGAGATCGTGCTGTGCGGCGGGGGAGCGTGTGTTCGCGGACTTGTGCGCTGGCTGGAATCCAGGGTGGACTTACCTGTGCGGCTCGCTTGCTTGCCCACTGGATGGCGTTGGGACGCGGCCGAGCCTGCTTCGCCGTTGTACGCTCAGGCCGTCGCATTGACGCAATACGGAGAGCAGCCATGAAGCACCGCGTGAACCTGTTGCCGGTCGCGAGTCAGCGCCGTTTCGAACATTGGCGGCAAGGGCGTTTTTGGATCGCGATCTGGCTGGCGTCGGCCGGATTGCTCTCGGCAGGTCATTTCGGGCTGGTGCGCTGGCAGCGGACGGCGATTGAGGCGCTCGATACCGCCCAGGCGTCCGCCGCGCCGCTTCGCCGCGCCGAGGCCGATATTCGCCGCTTGCGGAGCACGTTGGAAGCCGAACGGCGAAACATCGAGACGTGCCGCGCCCTCGAGCAAACCGACGTTCCGCTCGCTCTGCTGCAGGTGGTCGGCGACTGTTGCCGCGGCCTGGGCATGGACATCCAGCTGGAATCGCTACGCGTGGACGAAGTGGCTGTAACTCCCACCGCCACGGGGCAATTCCCTGCGCCCCGCAAGCAGATGTTGCTCGTAGGCACCGCCGACGGCGACGCCCGCGTGACTTCCTTGGTGCACGAACTGAAAGCAAGCCAGGTATTCCATCTGGTGGAGTTGGAAGCGTCGCAGGCACAGTCCGAGCAGGCGCAGTCGCGGCGGTCGTTTCAGATCCGCTGTCAACAATAAAGGGCCGAAGATGCAGATTACGGGCGCCGAGTTGTCGTTGCGAACGATCCGCCGTGGATGGTGGGTGGGCGGCCCAACGGTTGCGCTGCTGCTGATCGGCGGGTGGTGGTCGCTGCTCGGCGGGCCGATCGTCGTCGCTCGCGAGGAATTGGATCGCGAGCTGGCGGCGGTGGAATCGCTCCGTAACGCGGAGCAGGCGATCCGCACGCGGCTGGCCCAGGTTACGGCCGAAGCGGAACAAACGCGGCGCGAAGAGATCCTCCGCAAGCAACGCGTGCCAGACAAGCACGACGACGCGAGTTTTCTCCATTGGGTGAATCAGCAGGCCCATGAATGCGGCCTGGTCGTGCGCGACTTTCGGCCGGCCGGGCGCGACGTACACGGCGATTACGAGCGCAGCGGCGTGATGATCGAATCGCTGGGCAGCTACGAGGTCATCTGTCATTTTCTCGACCGGCTCCGCGCCTGCTCGCGCATGAACCGCGTCGTGAGTTTCGAGATCACCCCCCGGGACGCCGAGCGCACGACGTTCGCGCTCAGCATGCAGCTTGCGTTGTTCACGCAAGTTTCCCGGCGAACGCCACAGGCTTCTCAATAGGGATGGACTCATGGCAGCAGGCGTGAACCCCACCGCGGCGGCCGCGCGGCAACGCACGAAGCTCGTCGTGGCGATCGCGCTGGGCGTCACATTGATCGTCGTCCTCTGCTGGGGCGGCGAGGAACCAGTGGACGACGTAGCGTCTTCCGCCGTGCCCCAGCCGGCTGTGCTTGCGGTCGCCGCGATTCCCACGCCTGCCGCGGCGGAAGGGAAGCCAGATGACGCCGGTCAGGTTGCGGCAAGTCGATTACCACCCGTGGAGTTATCGCGCATTCTGGCCAACAACCCGTTCAGCGGCCCAGCGGTGCTTAGCGGCGCGGCGAAGTCGTCCGGGCGGGCCGCACCCACCGAGTCGTCTGCCGCCGCGGACCCCGCGAATCGACAACAAAGCGTCGAAACGGTCCCACCGGAAAACAAGGCCACCCCGACGACCGGCGATTCACCGACCGTCTCCGTCGCGAGTGCGGGAAGTCCAGAAGCCGAACCGCCCGCAATCTCCGTCTCCGGCATCGTGATCGGCGGCGGCCGCCCCGCCGCGCTGATCGGCGACCAGTTGTTCTATGAAAACGACGCCATCGACAGCCAATGGAGGATCGTAGCCATCCGATCGCACGGCATCGTCGTCCAGTCGATCTCCGCTCCGCACGTTCGCGCCGACTAGCGGTTCGTCACCGATCGATGTTCGGATAGCCATGCGAAAAGAAAGCGTGGGTGGCTGGGGTCGAATGTACTCATTCGCCCCCAGAACGCTGGACGTTGTGTCGAAACCTTGAGCGCCACCGTTTCACTGCTGGGGGCGAGCGAGAACGCTCGTCCCCTGCCATCCGCGCCTTCTCTTTAGCATCGTTACCCGAGAGCTGACTTGTGACAGACCACTAACGGGCATTGCGTCCAGTTCCGCTCGTGGTTTACCTCGGTGGCCGACGCTATCCGGAATGACCGCGCGGGAAGGGGGTTGGGCTGGTAAGCTGGCGGACTATGGCGAAACGCGCGTCCAAGCGGCGACCAGTGCCGAAATCGAGTGGTCCGGAGGATTCCGGGCCGGGGTTAGTACGGATCATCGCGGGGCAATATCGGCGACGGCAGTTGCCGTATCTGGGGGACCGCCGCACGCGGCCGATGAAGGACCGGGTGCGGGAGAACGTGTTCAACCTCTTGCAACAAGTGGTCGAGGGTACGCACGCGCTCGACTTGTTCGCGGGCACCGGGGCCTTGGGGTTCGAGGCGCTCAGCAGGGGCGCCGTATCGGCCACGTTCGGCGAGCATCACGCGGCGACCGCGGAGCAGATTCGCCGGAACGCCGAGTTCCTGGGCTGTGGCGACCGTGCCCACGTAATCACCGGCGACAGTTTCCGCTACTTCGCTTCGTTCGACAACGCGCAGGCTCCGTGGCTTGTGTTTTGCTCACCGCCGTATGATTTCTACGTGTCGCGCGCGGAGGAACTGCGAGCGCTCGTGGAAGGGCTGTATCAGCGCGCGCCCGAGGGAAGCTGGTTCGCCGTGGAATGCGACCAGCGGTTCGATCCCCAGCAGTGGACATGGGCCGAATGGGACGTCCGCCGCTACCCACCAGCCGTGGTGGGGATTGCGGGGAAATAGAGCGAATAGAAGGTGAGAAGGTAAGAAGTGGGGTAGACAACGCGAAATCGCACTAAACGAGGTTGCGCCTCGTCTTCTCACTTTCTCACATCCTTACCTTCTTCCGCTCGCTACTTCCCGTTCACGTAAGAATCGAAGACGCGAACTTGTTTCCAAGTGGAGCGGTTTTCTTCGATGAACTCGAGGTGGCGCGGGTGCGTTTGATAGACGTCGTGGGCGGCTTTGTCCTGGAACACGACGTGCAGGGCGACGTCGAAGTCGCGGACGTTCACCGGGCGATCGAACTCCTCGGCGACCGTGCCGGCCGAGTAATAGACCGTGCCGTCGTGATCGTTCAGGTACTTGTCGCAGGCCGCCACCAGCTTGGCGCGATTTTCGGGCGAGCTGTCGTTCAACGTGAAAAAGACCATATGCGCTAACATGGGTTCCGCGGCGTCTCCCTTCGAGTCTGGGAAGGCGGCGGCCCGCTCAGGGAGCAGCCCGCCCTGGATGGTGATGATGGCGAACAACACGGCCACGACGGCCGACAACAAAGCCCAGCGTTTCATGGCGGGTACTCCGGGGGCAAATGGTGGGAGTTGGGAATATAGCGAATCTCGGGGCTGCGGTCGAACGGGGGACAAGCCCGCGAAACACGCGAAATTACGCGAAAAGGGGTGGGGGTGCGGTACGTAGATGCGGCGGAAATAACGATCCCAGCGGGCGTCCTTATTTCTATTTCCAAGCTGTGCATTTGACAGGTCGGCAACCTTGACCTAGTTTTTCTTAGCCTCTCGTACAGGCATACTCATCTCAAACAGCCCGTTCGGGCGT
>JALHOX010000295.1 GCA_022842805.1 Phycisphaerae bacterium
CTCTCACGCACACCAGCTCGCCGACTTTGATCGAACGGCGACCACCGGCCGCGGCGTTTCGGCCGCTGTCCTCCGACTGCTAAACTGCCCGAAATCTCTTCGAGCGTTCAGTCTTAGTCGACGGGAGGAAGTTCGTGAGAAATGCCTGGCGAGCCGTCGGAATCGTCTGGCTCCTCAATCTGATCAACGCGACGCGCCTGATCGGTGAACGGGCCATTGCCGGCACAAAGCCGCGCGGGATCGACTACATCGGTGCGGCGATTGCGCTCACGATGGTGGTCGGCACGTTTGTAGCGCTCTATTACGTGCTCAAAGCCTATTCGGCGGCACGCCGCAGCCGCCATTCAGCGCTGCTCGACGCCCAGACTTCTTCCGCGACAGAAGGATCGTCTCCACCTGCCGCTACCACCGCCCCTGCGCCAGTCGCAACGACCTCGCTGACTGCTGATGACCGGGAACGATCTTCCCTCGCAGGACGGGGCGCACTGGCCCTCTCGCTGGTCAGCATGAATCCGATTAACGGCGTCGTGTCGCTGCTCTCCGCCGTCGCCGCATATTGGAACGCGCTTCGCCACCCCGGCCGCGGCGGCGGCCTCATTTCGGCGACCGTCGGCGCGCTGATCTCCTGCGTCATGATGACGTTTGTTTGGCAGACGATGGCAAGTCTCGTTCGCCCGGATTGCAGGGCAAACATCGAACGCGTCAGCAATGCACTGGTCGCCTATAACCGCCAGCACCGGCAGTTCCCGCCCACGCTGGACGCGCTCTTCGACGCCAAGCTGATTGCCCGTTCCCAGGCGTGTTGCACACTGGAACCAACCAGCGGCGGCGGACTGCAATACAAGTACCTTCATTTGAAAGACCCCGAAGTCGCCGATCCGCCGATCCTTTGGTGCGACTCTCCTCGTCATGGATCAACACGCCCGGTCCTCACGCCGGCCGGCATCTTTCAGATCCCCGTCGCGGAGCTGCAGGAACTACTGCAAGTGGAACAGAAAATGCGGGCTCTGTCGGCGGGTGCAGATGAGAGTCAAGAATTTGAACTCAGTACACTCGAAAGCCTGTTTAATGGCGCAAGACGCGTCAATCTCGCCGCGAGCGCACGGTCCAAGGGCGATCAGAAACGATTCGTGGACGCGGTTTCGCGCGCGCAGGATCTCACGCAATCCGCAGTCTTAAACTATCGCAAGCCCACCGAGGCATTTCTCGACGCCGAACGAGCCGCTCCCGAAAATCTGACTTCGATTGAGAAGATCACCGCAGCTCGCGTCGAGCTGGCGAATTGCGTCGAGCGGCTCAATGCGGCGCGCGAGATTTTTGCAAACATCGGCGATCACGCTCGTCGCATCTATCGCGAGGAGGGTCTTGCGCCGGCAAGGGCCGATGCGATGGCGAAGGCGCTCGCTGAGAGGATTAAGCGCACCGGCGTATCGGCTGATCTGAACTGCGAAGCCGAGGCGCTCGACCTCTTCGGACAACGCCTGTTGCTGCTCGAATCTACGTGGGGACGATGGGAAATCCGCGACGGCGCGCTGACCTTTGAGAACGATGGTGACGTTGAAAAGTACAACCAGATTGAAGACCGTATGGCAGCGGTCTGTGCGGCCGCGGAAGCAGGCGGAACTTCCGCATCAGCCGAGGGTTCCAGCGCAGCCTCGGCCCCTTCGAATTCGCCCGCCAACGGAAGTACATCCATGCCTGCTTCTGCCCCCGAGGGTTACGACCAGAAGACGCGGCGAATGGTCGAGCTGCTCGGACCCGAACACGACCTCGTCAGCCACGCCGTCCCCGCGTTTCACTTAGGAGGCTCGCTGGACCTTTACTACTACCCGCAGCGCTCCGGCGGCACGGCGATCGCCACAAAGCAGGTGTCGACGTGGGGAGCGCCCGGCCCCTCGAATTCCGCGATGAAATCCTACGAACTGGCGATGTTCACGCGGCACGCCGTCGATCTCAAAGACCTCGACGTCGGCCACAAGCCCGGCCCGTTTGGCGACGCGAAGAAGTCCATCAGCGCCGTGCTCAACGCGCTGGCCCACTACTGCCCGCAGGCGGTCGTCGAGCCCGGACACACGCTCGAATTTCCGAAAGACATGGAGGAAATCGGCGGAAAATGCCTGATATTCGAGATGCACCCGAGTTGGAAGCCGGATCAGGTGCTGGACTTCGGCCTGCTGATCGCGATCGAGATTCACCGTGATGAGATGGAATTCGCGATGTCACACGGCGCCGCCGCGCTGCTGGATCTCCTCTGGAAGGCCGGATACCTCCCCTACTCCGACCTCGATCGCCCTTCGGTCGCACCGCGACGCAAGCCGTGGCGATTCTGGTAGAGCGCGACGGGCTGTGCCCAAGCGCGTAGCGCGCAGGGTGGGCCGTGCCCACCTCCCGCCGCGCGCGCCCTCCACCCCTTCTCCCCTCCTCCATTCGCCATTCGCCATTCCACCTCCCCCGCCCGGCTACACTGATCCCAATATGGCCTCGATCCGCGTCCAAAACATCCTGAAACAGATCGGCGAACGAGTGCTGCTCGACGGCGCGACGATCGATCTTTATCCGGCCGAAATCGCCGGGCTGATCGGCCCCAACGGCGCCGGCAAGACCACCCTGTTCAAGCTCATCGCCGGCAAGATCGCCCCCGACGCCGGCAGCGTCAGCGTCGCCCGCAGCGTTGAGATCGGCTACCTGCCGCAGGAGCCGGAGCTCCCCACCAGCGGCACGCTGCGCGAGGCCGTCTGGGCCGCGTTCGCCGACCTGCTGGCCATGGAGCGGCGGATTCACGAACTGTCTGACCGGATCGCGGCCCATCACGCCAGCGACAACGCCGCCGAGCTGCTCGATCAGTTCGACAAGCTGAACACCCGCTTCGAAGACGCCGGCGGCTATCGCATGGAGCAGCGCTTCGGCGAGGTGATGGCCGGCCTGGGCTTCCTGCCGGCCGATTTCGATCTGCCGGTCTCCGCGCTCTCCGGCGGCCAGAAGTGCCGCGCGGCGCTGGCGCAGCTGCTGCTGAAAGAGCAGAATTACCTGCTGCTCGACGAGCCGACCAACCATCTGGATATCGACGCGGTCCGCTGGCTCGAAGGATTTTTGTCGCGGCATGCGGGCGGCGCGCTGATCATCTCGCACGATCGCTATCTGCTCGATCGGCTGGCGGTGCGGATCGTCGAGCTGCGCAACAAGGCGCTCTTCAGCTATCCGGGCAACTACTCGAACTTTGTGAAGTCGCGCGAAAACGAGCGGCTGACGCAGGAGCGACAGTTCGAGAAGGACAAGGACTTCATCGAGAAGGAAAAGGCCTTCATCGCCCGGCACATGGGCTCGCAGCGCACCGCCGAGGCCCGCGGGCGACGTACGCGGCTGGAGCGGCGGATGGCGGCGGGCGAATTCGTCGTCGAGCGCCCCGACGAACTCTCGAAGCTATCGCTCGACTTCGGCGACGCGGAGACGCGCACGGGCGAAATCCTGAAAGCCGAGGGGCTCGCCAAGAGCTACGGCGGAAAGCGGCTCTTCGGCGGGCTGAATCTGAGCCTGCGCGGCGGGACATGCCTGGGGCTAACCGGTCCCAACGGCGCGGGTAAGTCGACGCTGTTGAAATGCCTGCTCGGCCGCGTCGAAGCCGACGAAGGCGAGATCTGGTGGGACACGAAGCAGCAACCCGGCTACTTCGCGCAGGATTCCTCCGGGTTGTCGCCGGAGATGACGATCCTGCAGGAGATTCAGGGCGTCGCGGGCTGGATGAATGAGGAGTCGATCCGCGGGCTGCTCGGCCGCTTTCATTTCAGCGGCGACGACGCCTACAAGCGCATCGGCAACCTCTCGGGCGGCGAGCAGTCGCGCGTGCGCCTGCTAAAGCTGATCCTCTCGCGGCCGAATGTGCTGGTGCTGGACGAGCCGACCAACCATCTCGACATCGCCGCGTGCGAGTCGCTGGAGGAAGCGCTGCTCGAATATCCCGGCACGATCATGGTCATCAGCCACGACCGCTATTTTCTGGATCAGATCGTCGATCAGTTGCTGGTGATCCGGCCCGAGGGACACCGACTGATCCACGGCAACTACTCGACCTATGTCGAGACGGTCGAGCGCGAGGAAGCCGCGGAGAGGCTGCGACGCGAGGCCGAAGAGGCAGCCAAAAAGCCGGCGAAGAAGCCAGCGGCGAAACCGAACAACGGAAGCGCGGGTGCGGGTCAGCCCAAGAGCCGCTTTGCGAAGCTCAAGTTTGAGCAAATTGAGCAGGAGATCATGCAGCGCGAGACGCGGCTTGGCGCCATCGAACAGAAGTTCGGCGACGCGACGATCTATCGCGATGCCGCCGCCAGCGCGAAGCTGCGCGAAGAATTTGACGCATTGAAGGCGGAACTGGCGGAGCTGCACGCGCTGTGGGAAGCGCGGGTCGGCGAAATGACCTAGCAATAGCGAATAGCGAATTTCGAATAGCGAATTGAATGCAGTCGCTATCGGGATCAGGCGGGCGCGCTGACGCGATCCGTGCTACACCGCGTCGCCGCCGCGTTCGCCGGTGCGGATGCGGATGCATTCGTGGAGCGGGACGACGAAGATTTTGCCGTCGCCGACCTCGCCTTTGTCGCCTGTCCGGGCGCCGCGCAGGATGGCGTCGATGGTGCGTTCCACATACTCGTCGTTGACCGCGATCTCGATCTGGGTGCGGCGGACCATGCGCTGTCGCACGGGCTGACCGCGGAAGTACTCGATCTCGCCGAGGGCGCGGCCGTGGCCGTCGACCGAGAAGACCGTCAGGCGATAGTTGTCGCCCTCGTCGAGCACGGCCTGCAACTGATACTGCACTGCGTCGAGCACTTCGGGTCGAATGACGGCGATCACGAGTTTCATTTGCTTCTCCGCAGAACCGGACGTGCGGGCCGAAGTGCGCCCGCGATTACAGGTGATATCCGCGCTCGCCGTGGATCGCGATGTCGAGGCCGTCGCGTTCCTGACGATCGCTGACGCGCAGGCCCATCGTCGCGGCCACCAGACCGCCGATGAGCAGCGTGCCGACGATCGCGAAGGCGGCGGCGATGCTCGCGCCGGCGAGCTGCTTGAAGAGCTGCGTGGCGTCGCCGGTGATCAGGCCGCTGAGGCCGGGGATCGTGCAGAAAATGCCGGTCGCGATGGCGCCCCAGAATCCGCCGACGCCGTGAACGCCGAAGGCGTCGAGCGAGTCGTCATAGCCGAGCCGCGTCTTGAGCCGCACGGCGCAGTAGCAGACGAGCGAGGCGACGGCGCCGATGATGATCGCGTAGACGGGCTTCACATGGCCCGCGGCTGGGGTGATCGCGACCAGGCCCGCGACGATGCCCGAGGCCATGCCGAGGCTGGTCGGTTTTCCGTGGTGCGACCACTCGATGATCATCCAGACCAGAGCGGCGGCGGCGGCGGCGGTTTGCGTGGTGGTGAAGGCGAGGCCGGCGATCGTGCCCGCGACGGGGCTTTCGAAGCCGACGGCGCTGCCGGCGTTAAAGCCGAACCAGCCGAACCAGAGCAAGCCCGCGCCGGTGAGCGTCATGGTGAGGTTATTGGGCTGAATCGCGCCGGCGGGATAGTCGCGGCGCTTGCCGAGCATCAGTGCGAGCACGAGGGCCGAGACGCCGGAGGAGATGTGGACGACGGCGCCGCCGGCGAAGTCGAGCACGCCCCATTTGAAGAGCCAGCCTTCGGAGGCCCAGACCCAGTGGGCGAGCGGGCAATAGACGCAGGTGGTCCAGAGGATGATGAAGGCGATGAAGCTCGAGAGGCGGACGCGCTCAGCGATGGCGCCGCTGATCAGGGCCGGCGTGATGATCGCGAATTTGCCCT
>JALHOX010000296.1 GCA_022842805.1 Phycisphaerae bacterium
CTCGGCGGCCTCGGGGCGCGGCGCAAGCGCCGGGGCGGGCAGGTCGAACGCGCTGATCTCTTCCAGGGGCACGACCATCTCGCGGCCGTCGTCGAAGCGCACCTGCACCAACTGCGTCAATATCTGCGTGTCGGTGACGACGCCGTCGCCCCACTCCGTGCGCACGCGTGAATTGCCGCGCGGCAGCTTTTTCATCAGCGCTTCATAGCCCTCGTGCTCATAGCGCAGGCAGCAGCGCAGGCGTCCGCAGCGGCCCGAAACCTTGCTGGGGTCGAGCGTCTGCTTCTGCACCTTGGCCATTTTCATGCTGACGGGTCGCAGCTTTTTCAGGAAGTTCTTGCAGCAGCATTCGCGCCCGCAAATCTCGTAGTCGGCGACCAGCCGCGCTTCGTCGCGGGCCCCGACCTGGCGCATCTCGATGCGCGTGCGATGGTGGTGCGCCAGCTCGCGCACCAGGTCGCGAAAGTCGATCCGCCCCTCGGCCTGGAAATAGAGGATGATCCGCTCGCCGCCGAGCAGATGCTCGACCGAGACGATTTTCATCTCCAGCCCCATCTGCATGGCCAGCAGCGCGGCGTGCTCCATGTCCTCGCGAATGTGCCGGTTGAGGTGCTCGTGTTCGTTGACGTCGTCCGCGGTGGCCTCGCGCAAAATGCGGCCCGAGTTCAGCCGATAGAACTCCGCCCCGCTGTTATCGATATAGGTTTTGATTTGGTCGCGTGTGACCTGTTTGGTGCAGCCGTTGCAGAACAAGCTGACCTGCTGGCCCAGCTCGATCCCGCGGTCGGTCTGAACGATGACCTTTCCGCCGCAACTGAACGTCATGCCCGGCTTGTAGCTGAACTCGCCGATGTAATTCATGGCGCCGTAGCGGACGGCGGTGGTGGGGTAGACCTTTTCGAGCCCGCTTCCGCAGCTCCCCCCGCCCTCCGTGCCGCAGCTCCCGCAGCCGCCGCCAGTGGGTTTCGGAGATCGCACAACAGGCAAAGCGCTCATAAATCGGCACTCGTTCCTAGCTAATCAGGTCGCGCGATCGGGCGCGACGAATGGCGCATAGTGTACACGCGGGGATTGGGAACGTTTTGCGGATGGTTGAGCGGTGTCAAGTGATGGGTGTCATGTGTCAGGAGAGGCACACGCCGACACGCATCATCCGGAACGCGCCTGATCGCGCGCGCTAACGCGTGAGATTTGACACCTGTCACGCGCCGGGGCCGACACACTTAGCCGCCGGGCAACGCGACATTGATGTTGAACTTTGTGCGAAGCTGCTCCGTCCACGTGCCCCAGGCCACCTTCATGTCGGTGGCGTTCAGGGCCTGCATCGCCTGTACCAGCGTGTTGGCCGGAGCGGGGCCGGCGAGGGCTGCGAGGATGCCCTCGCATTCGAGGATTGTCTGCTCGGCGGCGTTGCGGCGGGCGACGACTTCGGGGCTGTCGTTGTCCTTCACCTTCATCATCGCCTGTTCGCCCGTGGCGCGGTCGGTGGTGTAATTGAGCACATTCAACCGGGCGATGCGGGCGGCAACGATCGCGAGCTGGCGCTGCACGCCGGCATCGAGCGACTTGGCCCGCGGCGCGAGCGCCCGCAGGGCCACCAGATCGCCGCCCTCGGCCGCGACCTTATCTGTGGCGTCGACCGACCAGCGGCCCTCCAGTACGCGCACCATGGCCTTCACGGCGTCGGCTGCAGCCGGCGAATTGGCGGGGAAGTTGAGCGCTTCGTATTCGGCGACCAGCGCGCCGCGGCTGTTCTCGGCCTTGGCCGCGTTGACCAGTGCGTCGAGCGTCGTGGTGATGAACTGGCCTCCGGCCTGCGCCAAGCGCGGCTGAAGCTTCTTCAAGCCGAAAGCGGCTGCGGCGCGGACGGCGGCGCGCTCGTCGGCGAGGGCGGCGACGAGCACGGTGGCGGCATCGGCGCGATCGGTGATCGCAGCGGCGCGGGCCAGCCGGGCCGCCCCCTCGACGTTCGCCTTGGACAATCCGCTGCGAACGCCGGCGAGCACGGCGGTCGCGAGCGCCTCGCGAAAACCGGGCTTGCCGCCGCTGTCGAGCGCGGTGAGCGCCCGCAACGACTGCCCGGCGGCGATGCCGTCGTTTCCGCCGATGGCGAGAATGGCTTCGTCGACCCAGGCGGTGAGTTGCTGGGTCTCTTCGGCGCTGAGGTTGTCTTTTGTTTTGAGCGTCGTAATCGCTTGCGGTGCGTCCTGCCCCAGCGCGACAGGGGCCGACGCGAGCACCGCCAGACCGATCAGACTGAGAAAGATTCGGCTGAAACGCATTCCGCGGGGCTCCTGAGTCTCGGCCCGGGCGCGCTCGCCCGGCGATAGAGGCGCGGCATTCTAGTTACCGGGCAATGGTCGGGCCAGAGCGCGGCGAAAGTAGAGCGGCGAAGTCGCGGGGAAACGGCGGGCCTCAGACCCCCGGCCAGCGGGCCAGCAAGGTGACGTTGTAGAGGGCATGACACCCGACCGAAAGAGCCAGCCCACGCCGCAGAAACACCCAGCCCAGATAGCTGCCGGCGGCGGTCCGGTGCAGAAATCGCGTCGCATCGAACGCCTCGCCCCCCACGGGCTGAAAATGGCAGAGCGAAAAAACCGCCCCGGCGACGACGATTAGCAGCAGTTGCGTCGGGCCGGCGGCTCCGCCCCGCACGCCGGAGAGCAGCCAGACCGCGCCTCCCACGAGCAGGAGGCGAAACACGAGTTCTTCATAAATGGCCGCCCCCAGCGTCTGGAGCATGCGCTCGCGCAGGTTGGCCTGGGCCGCGCCGTCGACGCCGGCCTGCAGCAAAATGGAGTGCAACGCGAACAAGGGCAGCGTCAGTACCACGCTTTCCAGAAACATCACCGGCAGCACCCAGGCTTTCAGCCGCCAGGAGTGCGACAGGCGGATATGCCAGCCGAGCAGGGTCGCAATCAGCAAAAAACCCGCCGGCCACGTGCCCGACGTGCCCAGCCAGGCGAAAAGATCGGCGACGATCCGCTGCGCCACGAGCGAGCGCATCACGGGCGGATTGCCCCCGGCCAAAGTCCCCAGCTCGAAGAGCAGCACCAGCGGAAAGATCGCCGCCAGGCTGTAGAGCGGTCGCGGCGTGGCCTCAAAGTAGGTTTGCACGGCTCCCGCGAGCCGAAGCCGCGGCGACCCATGAACGCGCGACAGACGCTGAGCAGCGGGGGGCGATGTCGATCCGCCGCCGCCCGGCGTGGCCGCTCCGCGCCGCGACTCCACTCCGGTCCCCATTTTCAGATTTGATCTAGGTCGACCGGGAGCTTGCTGTTTTGCAGCGTGATGGTGTCGATGTACTCGACGAATTTCTTCACCCATTCGTCGTTCATCTCGCCGAAGATGTCCTCGAACAGCGCCTGGCGCTCGGTCCGGTCCCAGGTCTCGCGATCGTTGATCTCCGACAGCGCCCTCAGCCAGCGGGCGTATTCCTCGCGCTTCTTGTTCCACAGATACTGGGTCATTGCCCAGCCCAGCGGGTAAAACGTGCCGCCGCCCCGCAGAAAGATCATGTCGTCGAGCACGAAATCGCGCATCGGCGGCAGGCGACTGCCGTCCTTGCCGAAGAACTCGCGAAACTCCTTCACGCGCTGGTGATTGATGGCGCCGAGGGCGGCCCCGAGGTCGGTCGTCGGCGGCAACTCGAACATCGTCGCCAGCCCCTCCACCGTCCAGCGCGGCAGCGCGCCGGGGTTGCGCGTGAAAACCTCCCGCGCGAAGACGCCGACATTGAAGTGAATATGGTGCGCCGCCTCGTGCTGAACGACTTCGAGGTTTTTCCAGTCGAACCACTTCTTCAGAAGATTCTTGATGCGCCGTCGCTCGTTGGGCGGCGTGGACGGGTTGTCGGCCTGTTCGCGCCGCTGCTTCACGGGCGGCCAAGTGTCCATGTCGAAAAACGCCGACCGGTTCATATCGGGCCGATAGAAGCCTAGCACGCCGACGCTGTCCTCCTGGCCCAGCAGGTTCTGATATCGGGCATACTCCTCGTGCTTGCCGAAGAAGTAGACCTCCAGCTTGTAATCGGGCTGCTGATAGGGCATGTTGGTCTGCTTCAGCAGCCAGACGTTCCAGCGATAGACGCCCTCCAGCGTCGCGGCCAGCTTCTTGGCCAGCGGCATGCCCGAGGTGTACACAAAGACAAAGTGGTCCGTCTCGAGCCGCTTCGCCTCGGCCCCGGCCCCGGCGATCCGCATCATCTCGGTGACGCTTTCCTCGTTCACCGGCAGCGACGCCTCGGGGTCGCCCGTCTCGCTCAGCGAGCCGGGGTCGATCTCAATCCCGCGCAGAATCTCGGCGATCTGCTCGTCGGTGAGCAGATAGGCCCCGGCATCGAGTTTCGGCTCGTCTTCCGCCGAGGGGCGATCTTTCGCGGTGTCGGGCTTGTTGGCGGCGGGCGCGTTCGCAATCGCCTCAATTTTCAGGATCTCGCGCTTCTTCAGCGTGATGGTCATATCCGGAAACTTGGTCGGGCGAATGACGAATTTGTCGCCGCTCGGGTCGACTTCGACCGTGCCCTCGTGGACCTTACCGTCCATCCGCGTGATGCGCTGCGGGCCGTCGTACTTTTTGGGCGGGGCCGCGGCGAACGCGGCCTGATAGCAAAGCGCCAGCAACGCAATTCCCAATGCAGCCGCTGCGATTCGTCGAACCATCCGAGGTATCCTCTCAACAAATGTCGCCCTGCGATGCTCGCACAATTGTAACCTTCGTTTCCCGCGAAGGAGTCAGGCGAACCGCCCGATGAGCCCTTCCGCCGACTCCCGCCCCCCCACTGACTCGCCGCGCGGCGAGCGGGCCCTCGTCCGCGCCATCGGACAGATGATCTCCCCCTCCGCCGGCGAGACTCCGCCGCGCGTCCCCTTCGGCGACGACATGGCCGCCGTCCCGGGCGAGTCGCGGCTGCTCTGGACCACCGACACGCTGATGGACGGGGTCGATTTCGAGTCGGGCCGCCACGCCTGGAATGCAATCGGCCGCAAAGCGCTGGCCGTCAGCCTGAGCGATTGTGCGGCGATGGCCGCCCAGCCGATCGCCGCGTTGGCGTCGGTCGTGCTCGACGAGCGCCTGAGCCACGCCGACGCACTGGAACTGCACCGCGGCATCTTCGAACTCGGACAGAGCTATCGCTGCCCGTTGGTCGGCGGCGACACCAACAGCTGGCAACATCCGACCGTAATTTCCACCACCGTGCTGGCGCGGGTCGAAATCGGGGCCAACCCGGTGCCCCGCGGCGGCGCCCGCGGCGGCGACACGCTCTGGATCAGCGGCCCGCTGGGCGGCTCGCTCCTCGGCCGGCATCTTTGGTTCGAACCGCGCATCGCGCTGGCCCGCACCATTCGCGACACACTCGCGCCGCGGGCGATGATGGATATCAGCGACGGACTGGTGCTCGACCTCTCGCGCATGCTCGAAAACAGCGGTTGCGGCGCCCGGCTCGACCGCACCGCCCTCTCCAACGCCATCCACGCCGACGCTCAGACCATGGCGCTCGAAGACGCCCGGCCGGCCCTCGACCACGCCCTTTACGACGGCGAGGACTTCGAACTGCTGATCGCGCTCACGCCGCTCTCCAACCCCGACACCGCCCGCGCCCTGGGGCTGATCCAGATCGGCGAAATTGTCGCGGGCGCCGCCGACATCACTCTGCGCGAGGCCGACGGCCGTGAACGCGCCCTGGAGATCCGCGGCTGGGAGCATTTTCGCGCATGAGCGCCGCCGCGCCGGATGCAGTCACGATCGCCTTCGCGACGGCGGCCGAGACCGCGGCGCTCG
>JALHOX010000297.1 GCA_022842805.1 Phycisphaerae bacterium
ACGTTTGACGACGGCCTGCGCGAGCATCACCAGTTTGTACTTCCCGAGCTGCAATGGCGCGGCTGGCGGGCGGCGTTTTTTCCGGTGGTGGCGGCGACGCGCGAGCGACTGCCGCTGGCGCCGCACATGATTCACGCCATTCTGGCCTCGGCCAACGCGCGGCTGTTGGCGGCGGAGATCCGTGCCAGGGTCGAGGCCGAGGCGCCCCGGCTGCACATCGCCGACGTCGCCGGGTGGTGTCAGCGACTGTCGCAGGCGACGCGCTATGACACGGCCGAAACGGTCTTCGTGAAGCGGGCGCTGCAAACGGCGCTGCCGGCGGAGATGCGCCAGCGATTGCTGGGCGAGTTTTTCGCCGCGCATGTGCGGCTGCCGCTGATGAGCTGGGCGAACGAGCTGTATATGACCGAGGCGGAGCTGCGTGAGCTGGTCGCGGCGGGGATGTATGTCGGCGGCCACACGTTCAGCCATCCGTGGCTGAGCGCGTGCACGCCGGCCCAGCAGCAGCGCGAGATCGATCAGACACGACGATTTCTAATCGAGCTGGGCGCGATTCGCAGCGACGGGCGCTGGGCGATGGCCTACCCCTATGGTGCGTATGACGCGGTGACCCTGCGGCTGGCGGCGGCGGAGCGGGTGGCGTTGGGTTTGACGACGCGCGTCGCGCCCGCCGATATTTCGCGCGATGCGCGGCTGACGTTGCCGCGGCTCGACACGAATGACCTGCCCTGCGCCCTCGGCAGCGCGACCGAAAGCCTGGTTGCGCCGTAGGGCGGCGTGCGGCGGTCCGGACGAGGGACATGTCGCCCAGCAGGCGTGACGACGCAACCGCAGTCGCGGCCAACGAGGCCCTCCTGCACCGGCCGCGGCGAGGATGGATGATCGTCGTGGCGCTGCTCGGCGTGCAGGCCTTGCTGGCGTTTGGGTCGATCACCGCCGACAGCCGCACGTTTGACGAAACGTCGCATTTCATCTCGGGGATTACCTATTGGGCCAGGAACGATTTTCGGTTTGACCCCGAGAATCCGCCGCTGGTGAACTTGTGGGCGACGCTGCCGCTGCGGTTGGTCGATCTGCCCCCGTTGCCGTTTGCGTCGCGAGCCTGGACCAAGGCGGATCAGTGGGGATTCGCGGAGGAGTGGTTCGCCCAGTGCGATCCGGTCGATCGCTGGCTTTGGCCGGCGCGGGCGATGATGACGCTGCTGCTGCTTGGTTTGTCGCTGACCGTGTATGGGGCGGCTCGCGAAGCGGTGGGCGAGACCGGGGCGCTGGTGTCGCTGGCGTGCGTCTGCTTTTGGCCGACGCTCATCGCCCATGGGCGATTGGTGACTTCTGACATTCCGCTCGGGCTGGTCGCGACGCTGGCGGTTTGGACTGCGTATCGCGCGTTTGCCCGACCGGGATGGGTGAGATGGATGGCGGCGGCGCTGGCTCTGGCGGCGCTGCTGCTGACGAAGTTTTCGGCGGTGCTTGTGCTGCCGGCGTGGGGCTTGGCGGCGGTATTGGGCGGGCTCGCCTGGCGGGCGGCGAGACCTACGCCGGGTGGAATGGCGAGAGCGATCGGCGGACCGGTCGCCCGAGCTGTTTCGATGGCGGCGTTTGCCTATCTTGCGATCTGGGCGACGTATGGGTTTCGCTACTCGATCTATTCCGATGATGTCGCCGATCTGCGCACGATTGCGGATCAGCAAGATGCCCGACTTGCGCAGCGGGTCTTCTGGCAACAGATCCTGAACTATGCGGCGCAGCAACGCGGCGCCGTCGTCGTTCCTGGGTTTGTTGCATTCTGCGAAGCACGAAAGCTTTTGCCGGAAGCGTATCTATACGGGTTTACTTACATGTATCACATGGCGCATGCTCGGCCGGCGTATGCGCTGGGGCAATATGGAGATCGCGGCTGGTGGTGGTACTTTCCCGCGGCATTCGCGCTAAAGACCCCGGTCGGGTTGCAAATTCTCATCGCGTTGGGGCTGGTCGCCATCGCTGCGGGGAAAGCGCGAGACACGCGGATCATCGCGAGCATGGGTGCGATGATCGTGATCTACGCGGCCACCGCCGTCGGCGGCAGCATCAACATCGGCGAGCGACATCTGGCGCCGATCTATCCCGCGCTTGCGATCGTGGCGGGTGCAGGGGCACAGTTGATGCAACGCGGGGCGGGGCGATTTGTCTTGATCGGCTGCCTGGCCTGGAGCGGAATTTCGGCGATCGCGGCGTTTCCGAATTTCATTCCCTACTTTCACGAGCCCGCGCGAATCGCCATGTCGAACGTGCAGATCCCCTGGCTGGTCGACAGCAATGTCGATTGGGGGCAGGATCTGCATCGG
Organism: Phycisphaerae bacterium; assembly: GCA_022842805.1. Classification (GTDB taxonomy): domain Bacteria; phylum Planctomycetota; class Phycisphaerae; order UBA1845; family Fen-1342; genus JALHOX01. The sequence continues at coordinate 2,328 of JALHOX010000297.1, forward strand.
TTGCGACGATTTGTTTCTGAGCGCGGCGAGGGCAAGCCGGTGAAGCTGGCGTATTTCGGCAGCGCCGATCCGCGTTTGTATCTGGATTGCGAGCCGCTCATCGGCCATATCGAGCGCCGGCCGCTGGCGACGCTGGAGGCGGGGCTGTTTGTCGTCTCCCCTACCGTGCTCTGCGGCGCGTATCACCCGGCGCTGCGTCCCGGATATTGGGCAAATGAGGCAAATCGCGAGCGACTGCGCCCGTCGTCGGCCGCGTCGGATGAGGAGCGATCGCTGCATGAGCGGCGCGTTGAGCTGCTCCTGGCGCGGCTGCGCGGGCGGGCCGCCGACGCGCGGGTCGGGGCGTTGCTGGTCTACCGGCTTAGCGCTGCCGAGGTCGAATCGTTGTCGTCGCTCGACGAGCCCTATCCATAGGCATACGGTTGCAGCGGTAGCCCCTCGTGTTCGAGGTCGAGGTCGTTTGCGTTGAAAAGTCATATTCACTACGAAGCGGCCTTTGATGCGTGTCTGCGGACGCGGGGAGTGCCGTTTGTTCCGGTGGACGAGGGGAAGAAAGCGACGTTTCGCGACGCGAAGCTGAAGAGCTTTGATTTCATCGTCTACTCGACACAGGGCACGAACTGGCTCGTCGATATCAAGGGCCGACGCTGGCAGGCCCGCCGCCCCGGCCGCAAGCCGGCGTGGGAAAACTGGATCACGCAGGAAGATTGCGATGGATTGCGGCAGTGGGAGGCGGTCTTTGGGGCGGGCTTTCGAGCGATGCTGGTGTTTGCGTATCTGCTCGAATCCACCGTCGGCGCGCCGCCGGAGCTGCTCTACAGCCATCAGGAGCAGAGCTACATCTTTGTCGGCATTCCGCTCGCCGATTACGCCGCTCACGCGCGGCTGCGCAGCCCGAAATGGGGGACGATCACGATGCCGACGGCGGCGTTTGCGGAGCGATGCCGGCCGCTGGCGCAGTGGCTGTAGTACCATTCGGCGAATCAGGACGGGGACGCAAGCTGCCGGAAAGAGCTGAAAGGACGCCGATGACCAGCAATGTCGTATTAATCACGGGTGCGAGCCGAGGAATCGGGCTCGCGACGGCCGAGAGCTTCTCACGCGCGGGCTATCGCGTTTTTCTGGCGGCGCGCGACAAGGCGGCCCTGGCGCAGGCGGAGCGGCGCGTGGCGGCGAGCGGCGGAGAGGCCGCGTCGATCGCGGTCGACCTGGCGCAGCGCGACGGCGCGGGGCGATTGGTTGAGGCGGCGATGAAGCGGTTTGGCAGCGTCGGCGTGTTGGTTTGCAATGCCGGCCTCGCGCCGCTGCACGCGATTCGCGACGAGACCGACGAGACCTATCAGGCGACGCTCGCGATCAATGTCGACGCCGTGTTTCGCCTGACGCGGGCGATCTGGCCGACATTTCAGCAGCAGCGTGGCGGCGTGATCGTGAACGTCTCGTCGGTCGCGTCGGTCGATCCATTCCCCGGCTTCGCGGTCTATGGGGCGTGCAAGGCGTGGGTGAATCTTTTCAGCCGGGCCGCGGCGGCGGAGGGGAAAGCGGACGGCATTCGCGTCTACGCCGTCGCGCCCGGGGCGGTCGAGACCGACATGTTGCGGCAACACTTCCCCGACTTTCCCGCGGCTGCGACGCTGGCGCCGGCGGAGGTGGCGGAGACGGTGTTTGCGTGCACGCAGCCGGCGATGGCGAATAGCAGTGGGGAGACGATTTTCGTGCGGAAGTAGGCGGGGCAGCGGGCAGGGCGAATTGGGCGGATGGAGGTCGGGGCTGTCGATGGGGGTTCGAGGTCCCCGCTGCTGGCCAACCGTCAGTTACTGCGATGGCACAGCGCCCTCGCGAAATCGCCGAAGGTTTCTAGTCGCGCCGCGCGGAACGCCTCCTCTTCTGCGTTGGGCGCGCGTATCGCCGAGTAGGCCGCCGCCACAAACAGAGTCACTGGGCATACCCAAACCGCTGCGATGGCGTATTGGGCAAGTCCAGCCGCACTTACCCAGACCGCCGCCATGCAAGCAACGAGAAATCCGACGCTCAATCCGACACTTTCTGCCGCGGGTGGTGGCGGAGCGGGCTGCAACCGTGGAAAACGGGCGGCCCCATGCAGCATGCACCGGCGATACAGCCTTCGCCGGACCCGACGACGCAGTACTTTGGATACGGGCGTGCTTGGCCGGATGCGAGGCGGCAGCGGCTGAATGCTATTGGCGTACTTCAATACGGTGCGAAAAGCCCCCGCCGTATCGCAACTCGCTCCCAACAAACGCTGCGGTTCGATTGTCGCAAGCGTCGTTCTCGGGGTAACAAACGCGACCAGTCGACCGAACGTCAGGTTCTTCCGCGCGAGTTCCGCGATTTCGTAGTTTTTCAGATGTCGTCGATCAATTCCCTCGGCACCGGAATCGCAAAATTTCTGCCACTCGTGCCAAGTCGCGCTGAATCCAAAGGCTTCTTCGACTTCCAGGGACATTTCGTAGAAATCGAGCTCTTCCCATGCCCAACGCGGAATCAGCGGGGTGTCGATGTCAATTGCTCGGTCATCGCCGAGCTGGTCGCGCCAGATGTCGATGAGCACCGCCAGCACTGCGGCTTCATCGGGTCGTCGCATGGCTTCGGCCAACGCACACCTCCCGGCGCCGCGTTCTACTGCGCCGCCTCGCGAATCGGCGCGGCCATCGGGTCGTATTTGTCGTAGTGCATCTGCTTGATCCGTCCGTCGAGCGGATCCAGGTAGGTCAGGACGAGGTTGGGGCTCTTTCGATATTCGAACTGCCCGTCCTTCGTCTTGCGATTGCGCGCGGCGAAGTCGGGCGCTTCGGCGATATCGAGCACGACGGCGCCGGTGGAGAAGTCGATCGTTTCGTCGCCGACTTTCTTCGGGCCGCCGATGACGTCGCCGGTCGCGACCTCGAAGCTGCTCTTGAGCCAAGTGCCGGCGCGCCACTTAAAGACATCGACGCGGGCGGCGCCGCCGGTGCCCGAGGCATTGGCCAGGAAGTAGGCCACCGAAGCGCGGACGGTGACCGGCTGGGTCGGGAGCGACCATTCGCCGGGCAGCACGGCGAGCTTGGCGCCTTCGGGGTCTTTCAGATCGCGGGGGCGGCCGACGAAGCGATTCCACAGCGCCACGCGGATGCGATAGCGATAGGTCTTGCCCGGTTCCACCGTGTCATCATGAAACCAGATCGCGGTCTGCTCGTCGGAGGCGTGCATGACCGGCTTTTCGAGCGTGCTCAGCTTGGCGGAGAAGAGCGCGTCTTCGGCCCGCGCGAGGATGCTTTGCGCCTGCTTTTCGATATCGCCCGTGGCCTTTTCGGCAATGACGGCCTTGGCGGCGGTCAGAGCTTCGTCGTACTTCTGGTCGATGATCGCGGCCTCGGCCGTTTTCAGCTTTTCGCGCTGCGCGGCGAGAATCTCTTTCTTCGAGCGCGTGCCGGGCTCGGCGG
>JALHOX010000298.1 GCA_022842805.1 Phycisphaerae bacterium
GCGCCGGGCTGGCCGCGACGGGCGTGCCGACGGCGAGCGACTCGATGATCGCCAGCGGCGGCTCGATCGCCAGCGGCACGGTCGGCGTCGCGACCGCCGCCGCGGCAGCTTCCAGCGGGATCACCGTCGCCGGATCAAACCCGATCGGCCCGGCCCAGTCGACACGCCACTCCGTGCGCCCGACGCGCAGACGGTCGCCGGGCGCGAGCCATTCGAACTCCACCGATTGTCCGTTGACGAAGGTGCCGGAGCGGCTGCCCAGATCGAAGATCGCCGGGCGACCATCGAGGAAGAGCAGTAGCGCGTGGGCCAGCGACACGTCCTGCGCGTCGATCACGACATCGCACGCGCTGCGGCGGCCGATCACGGCGGCCGCGTGCTCGATCGTGTGGGAGCGCTCGCCCACCAGCACCAGCGGCGTGGGCGAAAAGGCCGTGCTCCAGGCCGCCGCCGAGGCCTCTTCGTTTGAGCCAAACTCAATCTCGATCGGCACCGCGCCGAGGCGCAGGGCCACGCCCGGCTGCAGCTCCGCCAGGTTCGCGAAATGGTCGTTCACGTAGGTGCCCATGCGACTGCGCAGGTCGCAGACAAAAAGCGTGCGTCCGGTATGCACGACCGCGCAGTGGATCTTCGAGATATCCGGGTGCGTGAGCGTGAAGTCGCCGTCGCGGCGGCTGCCGATCAGCGTCACCGGCTCGGCGATGGCGAATCGCTTCGACTCGCCGAGCGACGGCGCGCAGAGCGAGACCTGCAGCGCCGTCGGCGGGAGCGTCGGTGTTGGGCGATTCAGTGGTGTCTTGCGCGGGACCATTCGCTTTTTTCCTCCAGGGTGCGATCGGGCGCGCGCGGGTTCGCCCAATTCACACCATCCCCTAATCAGGCAGTGTTCAATACGGGACGGCGGAAAGCGAATTTTCTGCGCGATGCGGCGCGGGTCCGAGAAGTGGTCGGAGGCGACTGAGAGACGCGACTAGGGGAAATCCACCGGAATCGGACCGAGTGTGACTTCTTCGTCGGCGACGCGGTTGTCGAGCGTCGAGCGATCGATTTTCGCGGTCCGGCGAAGGACGAACTCGGTCGCGCCGTCCGCGAAGCCGGCCGGCGCGGTGTCGAAGAACTCAATGCTGTAGTTGCTCTCATTCGCCGCGCCGCGGATCGTGATCCAATGCCGCTCGAGTTTTCCCTGCCGCAGGTACACGTCATAGGCGATCGGCCACGGCACCGCGCCCATTGGCCGAATTCGGAGTTCGCGCAACGGGTAAGAATGGCCGCTCGTCGGGTTGGCGGGGCTGCCGTAGCCGTTGAAGATGTGGAGCGTGGATTCGAGCCGTTGCTTGACTTCAGGTCCGCGCATGAGCTCCAGGTCTTCGTCGGAATCGGCCGGCACGATCCGCACGTTGCATGGAACGACGAATCGCAGTTCGGGGCGCGGCGGGGCGACTTGACGGACGGAATTCGCCATGGCCGCCGGATTGATGAGATAGTCGCCGTCCGACAAATCGACGGGCTTCAACGATGCTCGAACGCGCGCCCGAGCGCTGGGTGCGAACGAACGTTCCGTGTCGTAGAGGTGGTGGTAGGTTCCGACTATCTCGATCCGAAGTTCGTGGTTGCCGACGCCGAGTGCGGGCACGAACCCGGCGCCGGAACGGCCCGAACGGATCGAAAAGCGAGCTTTCTCTTGAAACTCCGTCAATTCCGCGATGGGCTGCGGTTCGCCATCGTTGGCCTTCTCGCCGGTCGACGCGGGCCACGCCCGTACTGTCCATTCGTATTCGGCAGCGAACGGGAGGATCACCTTCGGCGTAAGGACGAATGGGAGTGGCTCTCCGGCTCGACTAGCAGGGCGAATTGAAAAATCGACGTCTCGAACGGATTGGAGCACAAAAGTCGTCCACTCCTCGTCGGTGAGTTGATTCTGTTCGTCGAGCCCGCGCAACATCGATGACCACATATCGATCTCGCTGTGCAAGGGCGGCAGCGATTTTCGTGCGGCAAGTCCGCGTCGCGCGATGCCGCGGGCCAGATGGCGTTCGACCGGAGCAAGACCGTCGACGCGGTGATAGAGTTCGGCAAACGCTCCGCGATCCCCCAAGTCGGAAGCTGCGAGCAAGATGGAGTTGGGCGCGACACTTACCCACGTCGCGCGGTGCGACCACCATGTCGCCAGGGCACCGGCCAACGGCAATAGCACTAGAACGCCGCACAGCAGCGGTATGACGCGGATTTTCCGGATGCCGCGGCGCGGCTTGCGCCGCGACGAATCGAGGCCGCACTCGGGACAGATCGCGGATGGCAGATCGGTGAGGATGTAAAGACATTTTCGGCAGCGGGGCTCATCGCCGATCCGCCGCCCGCGCCAGCCGACGACGAGGAGTGCCGCGCCGGCGGCGACCGCGATCACCAGCCAGACGAGTGATGAGACCGTCCACACCCACTCGAACATTTATGCAGCATAGTCGCGGGGGAATCGCGGAGCGTCAGCCACGCGCCCCCATATTGACGCGGGACTTGCGAAGGCGGGGCGATTGGCTTGCGAGGCAGTTTGAGCCAGAGCAGCACGCCGAAGCGGCTTCCCGAGCGCTCGCGCCACCAGTTGTATGGGGCAAGGATGCGATCGTTGAATTCGCCCCGCAGCGCTGCAACGGCGGTGGGGTTCAGTTCGCGGAGTTCGAGGACACGCGCCACGCGCATCGTGGCGGCGATCGGCCCGCCGCAGGCTTTGAGGTGGATCCAGTCGCCGCTCCGCACGGCGCCGATCGGCGCGCGCAGCGTCCGCGTCAGCCTTGCTTCGATCGATTTTCTTCCCGCGACGATCAGATCGAGATAGCGCGGCTGCAGGATCGCCACGTGCTGCGTGCCGACAACTTCCGAGCGCCGCGGAGAATTGCCCCGCGGTTCGAGCCGTCGGTATTCGTGAGCGTGGCTCATTCGCCGCATGGTCCCGGTTTGATCGGATCGCCGGCCACCGGGCGAAAACCGGATTTTCAAATTCGGCGCGACGGTCGCGATGCGCCCCACGCTTTACAATGTGTGGCTCTTCTGGAGAGCCTGAATATGCAATCAACTTTGTCCCGCCGACTGGTGTCGGTCATTGTCGTCCTGAGCATTTTTGGCGCCTTCCACGCCGCCGCCGACTCTTGGCCGCCGGCGTCGCTCCTCGAGCGCCCGCCCTTCGATCTGGCCGCCGCCCGCGCCTTTGCGCCGAGCGTCCCATCGATCGAGATCACGCCTCTGCCCTCGGGCGCGTGGAAGTGCCGCTTCCGCTTCGAGTCCGCGGCCGACGCGAAAGGCGTGGTGGTCGTGGGCACGTTCAACAACTGGAATCGCCAGGCCAACCCGATGCAGCGCGCCGCCGCAAAGCCGACCGCCTCCGCGACGCCGAACAACGCCGCCGAGTGGACCGCCGAATTCGAACTGCCGAGCGGAAAGCACTACTACAAGTTCCTGGTCGACGCCGACGGCTGGACCGACGACCCGCTCAACCCCATGAACGAGGACGACGGCCACAACGGCCGTAACTCGGTGCTGAAGCTCGGCAAGCTCGCCAACAACGCCACCTCGCCCGCCCAGCGCGGCGACGGCAAGATCGACGCCGACGGCATCGCCCACGATCCGACGTCGTTCATGTATGTGCAGGTGGTCGACGACACACACGCACAGATTCGCGTGCGCACGCTCAGCAACGACATCGAGCGGGCCAGCGTGGTGCTGAAGAATGGCGGCACGGTGCCGATGCACACGCTGACGCGCGGGCCGCTGCTCGAGTATCTCGAGGCCACCGTGCCGACCCCCGGCAACGCCGGCGCTGTGGAGTACGCGATCGTGCTCGAAGACGGCCAGACCCGCGCCCTCGCGACGCCGCCGCAGACGCTCGATCGCAGCAAGCAAGCGCGCTTCGTCACGCCCGAGTGGGCCCGCGACGCGATCTGGTACCAGATCATGCCCGACCGCTTCCGTAACGGCGACCCGGCCAACGATCCGCCGCGCGTGCATCCGTGGAAGAGCGACTGGTTCGCGATGCAGCCGTGGGAGTCGGAAGACGGCAAGACGTTTTACAAGTTCGCCGTGTTTGATCGCCTTTACGGCGGCGACATCGCCGGCATGCAGGCCAAGCTCGGCTACCTAAAATCGCTGGGAATCAACGCGATTTACCTCAACCCGGTCTTCGAGGCCGACAGCCATCACAAATACAACGCCACCAACTACCTGCACATCGACGACGACTTCGGCACGCGCGGCGACTACGAGAAGGCCGCTGCCGTCGAAAACCTGAATGATCCGAAGACCTGGACCTGGACCGAGTCGGACAAGCTCTTCCTGGCGTTTATTCAGGAGGCCCACAAGCAGGGCATCCGCGTCGTGATCGACGGCGTGTTCAACCACGTGGGCACCAAGCACCCCGCGTTTCAGGATGTCGTGAAGAACGGCAAAAAGTCCCAATACGCCGACTGGTTCGACGTCGTGAGCTGGGAGCCGTTTAAGCACAATGGCTGGGCCGGACACGACGCGCTGCCGGTCTTCAAAAAGAAGGCCGACGGTCTCGCCAGCGAACAGGTCAAGCAGCACATCTTCAACGTCACGCGGCGCTGGATGGACCCCAACGGCGACGGCAACCCGAACGACGGCATCGATGGCTGGCGTCTGGACGTGCCCAACGAGATCGCGCCGCCATTTTGGGCCGAGTGGCGCACGCTGGTGAAATCGATCAACCCCGAGGCCTATATCACCGGCGAAATTTGGGATCGCGCCGAGCAGTGGCTCGACGGGCGGCATTTCGACGCGGTGATGAACTATCAATTCGCCGACCCGGTTATTCGCTGGGCTATGTTCGACAAGCTCAAGCTCACCGCCGGCGAGCTCGACGCGACGCTGGCGGAGCTGCGGCTGGCCTATCCGGCGGCGGCGACCTATGTCCTGCAAAATCTGGTCTGCAGCCACGACACCGACCGCATCGCCTCGATGGCGCACAACCCGGATCGTCGCTACGACCAGGAAAATCGCATTCAGGACAACGGCCCGCAATACAACAACGACAAGCCCAGCGCGATCGCGTATCAGCGAACGCGTCTCGTGGCGCTGGTGCAGATGACCTATGTCGGCGCGCCGATGATCTACTACGGCGACGAAGTGGGCATGTGGGGCGCCGACGACCCGACCTGCCGCAAGCCGATGCTCTGGACCGACCTCGGCCCCTACGACAAGCCCGAACAGAACGCCGTCTCGCCGGAGACGCTGAAGTTCTACACCGATGCGATCTCGCTGCGAAACAAGCATTCGGCCCTGCGCCGCGGCGAGTTCATCACGCTGCTGACCGACGACAAGCGCGACCTCTGGTGCTTCGCCCGCTTCGACGAGCGCGAGGCGCTGATCGTGGCGCTGAATGCGTCGAGCAGCGGACATGAGATCGACCTGCAGCTGCCCGCCGGCTGGCCCGGCAATTGGACACTCGCGTTCGGCGACGTGAAGGAGCTCGAATCCAGCGCGCCGAACGGCGTGTTGAAGCTGGCGGTGCCGCCGATCAGCGGCGTCGTCTATCGCGCGGAGCTTTCGCGGTGAGCGAACGCCTGCCGAGCCTGGCGGAGATGGCGGCGCTCTTCGCGGCGCGAGCGGCGATCGAGCAGGATGGCGCCGCGGCCAACGGCGCCGCGGCCAAACTCGCCAAGATCGAGGACTGGTTGCCGGGCGCGACCGGCGCGGCCAAGTCCGCGCAGGCCGAAGCCGCCGGCTCCGCTTCAGAAGAAAAGGAATCGCTATCCGT
>JALHOX010000299.1 GCA_022842805.1 Phycisphaerae bacterium
GGTCACGCTCTGCGGCGAAGTCGTCGACTCGAAGTGCTTTCTCGGCGCGATGAAGCCCGGCGAAGGGAAAACGCACAAGGAATGTGCGACGCTCTGCATCGCCGGCGGCATCCCGCCGATGTTCGTAACGACGGACTCGGCCGGTCGCCGCAGCTACTACCTGCTCACCGACCCGGCCGGCCAGCCGCTCGATGAAGCCATCCTGCCCTACGTCGCCGATCCGCTCCAGATCGATGGCGATCTGGAGCGCTGGGACGATCTGCACGTGGTAAAGCTCACGCCGACAAGCGTCCGCCGCCTCTGATCATGCGAGTGGCCGCGCGGCGAGCGTCGCGATTCCGTTCGCCGCGTGTCGCTGGGCGTCGTTAGGCGCCGCGCTCAATCGCCTTCAGAATCGCATCCTTGTTCTGGGCCCATCCCGTGTTGCCCGGCATCGACTTCGGAATCTCCAGCGTGATCGTCGCGATGCCCTTGTCCTTGCCCGCCCACGAGCCAAAGCTGCCCGGCGTCGGATAGCCGATGCTGCCCTTGGCCGCGTAGCTGTTGAAGCGGCTCATCAGTTGCGCAATCGCCTGGGCCGGGCCGTCATAGTTGTTGCACTTGGCCCCGTTCGCGATCGAGTGCAGCGAGAAAATCAGCGACGGCCGATGCGTGTTCACCACCTGCGCGATCGCCCGCGACTCCGGCTCGCTCAGCGGCTGTCCGCCGTGTCGATTGCTGCGCTTGAAGTTCGACGCCGGGAAGTTGCGGTTGAGATCGACCTTGTTGATGTTGCCGCGCGTGCCGCGCGCCAGGCCGTCCGGATTCGCCCGCGGAATGACGAGGATGCGGCGATTGGCGGTGAATTGCGGGTTCGCCCGCAAATGCTCGACCAGTCGTTCGGCCATGACCGAACTGTTCTCTTCGTCGCCGTGAATCCCGCCGAAGACCAGCGTGGTGGGTCCGGTCGTACCAAAGGTGTGCATGTAGATCGGCGCGCCGTTGACCGACGTGCCGACCTGTTCGGCGCGCGTGCTGGGCGCGGCCTTCGTCTGTCGGACGACCGCTTTTCGCGGCGGCAGCGGCTCGGGCCGCGGGCCGAGCCAGCCCGGCGGCATCGGGCGGTAGGGGGGCGGCGGTGGGGGAGAAGAATTCATCGGCGGAGGCACCACCAGTTCGCGCGGCGGACAGCCGGTGGACATCAGAGAAAACACCACGCAGCCCAGCGCCGCGCAGATCAGCCCCATCCGCCGGCCGCTCTCCCGCGCCGCATGCCCGTTTGCCTGCGCCGCATCACCATCGACAGCAAGAACCGCCGTCATCGTTCGGTCTCCCTACCGCTCACGCTTTGGACAATCGGAATCGCCGGACGCGTCGCACCCGGCTGAGTGCACAGATTAAGCGCTCGCCGCCGCCGCTGCACGCAGCTTGCCAAGCGTGTCGAAAGTCCCCTGCAGCAGCACCTCATCGCCCGCCTGTAACGGGGTCCGTGGCGGCGGAAAGAGCCGCTTTGCGCCGCCGACGGGTCGGTGCTCCGTCACGCCCACCGAATAAGCCTCGATCGCCTCGCCGACCGTCTTTCCCGCCAGCGGCCCGCCCGCCTTCACCGCCCAGCGCTGGGTCAAAAGCAATTCATCGTCGACGATCGCGCTGGCGGCCAGATCGGCTTCCAGCGCAGCCGTCGCGAAAAGCGGAGCCGAGATGGCCGACTGCGACAGTGCGACCTTGATGTTGAAGCCCGTCCGCACCTTTTCCGCCATCCGCGGATCAAACATTCGCAGCACGACGCGAATGTTGGGATTGTACTTGCGCGCGTCCATCGCCGCTTCCAGATTCGCCAGGTCGTCGGTCGTGGCGAGGATGATCGCCGCGGCGTTGGCGATGTTCGCCTCGAGCAGGATCTCCTCGCGTTTGCCGTCGCCGATGAAGACCGGCGAACCCTCGCGGCGCACATCTTCCACGAATTCGTTATTGGGATTGCGCTCGATCACGGCCACCTGTTCGCCCAGCCGACGCAGCAGCAGAAACGTGCGATATCCCAGCCGCCCCAGCCCGATCAGCACGATGTGCTTGTCCATCGCGTGCGTCATCGTCTTGCACCAGCTCCTCTCTTGCCGCTTGCGATCGCGCAGCGTCAACACGAATTCAACGATCGTCTCAAGGATCAGGATCACCCCCAGAATCGGCACCACGAAAAACAGCACCTGCAGCGCGCGGTGCTGCGGAAATTCTTCCGGCGGCTCGCCGAAGACGAGGCTCCAGACGCAGTAGAGCGCGTGGGTATAGGTATGCCGGCCCGGCTCAAACGCTCGAAACATGGCCGCCCCGCCGATCAGCACGATCGCGATGACCAGCACGCGCCAGCGCACCATCCGCCAAAGCACGAGCAGGAAGCACCACTCGCGCCAGAAGCGCTCGCGCCAGCCGAGCGACGCCGAGCGCCGAATCGCCAGCTTTTCGATCCAGGCATCAGACATGAGGCAAGTTTCGAGTTGCGCGTGCAGAGTGTCGAGTTGCAGCAATGCCCGTCGCCGCGAGTGTTTTCAACTCGAAGCTATGCACTCGCACCTCGAAACTCATCGCATGCCTTCCATCAGCGCCGCGATCAGATCGCAGGTGAGCTTGCCCGTCCGCTTGTCCGCCGCGTCGATGTGCGGGTTGTACTCGACCACCTCGGCCGACTTCAGCACGCGCAGACCGCCCAGCTCGCGCAGCAGCGCGCAGGCTTCGTCTACGCTCAGTCCGCCCGCCACGCGCGTCCCGGTGCCGGGCACATGCTCCGCATCGACGACGTCGATGTCGAAAGACAGATGCACATGATCGCAGCGCGTCGCCAGCAGGCGGGCCGCGTCGACGACGCTCGATACCACGCCCGCCGCGCGCCATTGCGGCATCTCGAACAGATGCACGTCGCTGTCGGTCAAATTTTCCTTCTCGCCCGGGTCGATGTCGCGACAGCCGAACAGGAAAACATCCTGGTCTTCGACCATGGGGTCATATTCGGCGATCGCCCGAAACTCCCGATGTCCGCGCCCGCACGCGATCGCCAGGCTCATGCCGTGAATATTGCCCGACGGACTCGAATAGGGGGTGTTAAAGTCGGCGTGGGCGTCGATCCACAGGATCCCCAGTCGCTTGCAACTGTCGGTGATGCCCCCCAGCGTGCCGATCGCCAGGCTGTGGTCGCCGCCGATGATCAGCACAAAGTCCTTGGCCGTTGCGTCGCGCCACGCGTTGCGCACCGCCGCGTAGGTGTGCCGGTTCACCTGCAGCACCTCCGGCACGTTACGCGAGGCCTCGCCCTCGCCGTCATATTCCGTTTCGTGTCCGCCCGGGACGTCACCCAGATCGCTGACCTCAAAGCCCGCGTTCTGTAGCCGAGTGATCAGACCCAGGTCGCGCAGCTTCGTCGGCCCGTCCTGGGCGCCCGGCTTGCCCGCGCCGCCGCCGCTGGCGACGCCGAGAATTCGAATTCGCTCGATTGCCATCGGATCACAGACCTAGCGCCGCTTTCGGGCGGCGATGAAAATTCAGGGGTCGGCGCCGGCGTGTCACCGGCGATTGATTTACCACCAGCCGTCCGCGCCTCCGCGGATCGGCGAACCCGGGCCGCACAAACTGCGATCCGCCTCGTCCAATGATTTCAATCTCGGCCACAGGTTCAAATTTCGACCCGTACAACTTAGAATCGTAGTCGGAGCGGTGTCGCGTGGGGAGCGTCGCCACGCGAAATGAGCCGCCCAACTCGATCGTAAAGTGTGTGCCAGTATGAACTTCGATCTACCGGACGATCTCGTCGCCTTGCGCGACAGCGTGCGAAAGTTCGCCGCCGAACGCATCCGCCCCTTCGCCCGCGACTGGGATCGCGACCAATGGATTCCCGATTCCACCGTCCGCGAACTCGGCGAAATGGGCCTCCTCGGCCTCACCACCCCGGTGGAGTTTGGCGGCTCCGGACTCGGCTATCTCGCCAATAGCGTCGTCATGGAAGAGGTCGCCAGGCAATGTGGCGCCACCGCCTTGATGCTCGCCGCTCACAACGGCCTGTGCATTTCCCACATCCTGACGTCCAACGCCTCGGACGCGATCAAGAAAAAGTATCTGCCCAAGCTCGCCAGCGGCGAGTGGATCGGCTCCTGGGGTCTCACCGAGCCCGGCTGCGGCTCCGACGCAGCCGCACTCCAGACCCGCGCCGAAAAGTCCGGCGACGGCTGGCGCATCAGCGGCCATAAGCAGTTCATCACCAACGGCCAGCGGGCGCAGGTTTACATCATCACCGCCCGCACCGACCCGGCGAAGGGCGCCAAGGGCATCACCGCGTTCGTCGTCGAGCGCGGCGCCAAGGGCTTCGAGGTCGGCCACAAAGAAGACAAGATGGGCATGCGCGGCAGCGACACTGTCACGCTCAACTTGGAGAACGTCTACGTCGGTCCTGAGCAAATCTGCGGCCAATTCAACATGGGCTACATCGACGCGCTGAAAGTGCTCGAGCGCGGCCGCGTCGGCATCGGCGCTCTTTCCGTCGGTCTGGCCCGCGGCGCACTGGAGGAGTCGATCGCCTACGCCAAGCAGCGCGAGGCCTTTGGTAAGCCCATCGCCGACTTGCAGGCGATCCAGTTCATGCTGGCCGACATGGCCACCGAAATCGACGCCGCCCGACTGCTCGTCCGCGAAGCGGCATCCAGCCTCGACCGCGGCGAAAGCGAGAAGATCAAGGCCTGCGTCGCCAAGCTCTTCGCCAGCGAAATCGCCACCAAGGCGTGTTTGAACGCAATCCAGATCCACGGCGGCTACGGCTACACCAAGGACATCCCCGTCGAACGCTACATGCGTGACGCCAAGCTCTGCGAAATCGGCGAAGGCAGCAGCCAGATTCAGCGGATCATCATCGCGCGCGAATTGCTGGCGAAAGTAGGGGGTTGATCCAGTGGACCTCCGCCTTACCGACGACCAGCAGCAGCTCCAGCAGACCCTGCGCGATTTCTGCGATAACGAGATCGCCCCCCACGCGCTCCATCGCGACGAAACGGGCCGCTTCGAGGATGGGCTGATCGCTAAGCTCGCCGAACTGGGCCTCTTCGGCCTCTACGTGCCCGAGCAATACGGCGGCGCGGGCCTCGATGTCGTCAGTTACGTCATGATGGTCGAAGAGCTCAGCCGGGCCTGCGCCGCGACGGGCATTCTCGTCTCGGCGCATCACTCGCTCTGCGTCGACCCGATCCTCAACTTCGGCACCGAAGCGCAAAAGCAGAAGTATCTGCCCAAGCTCAGCAGCGGCGAATGGATCGGCTGCTTCTCGCTCACCGAGCCGGGCAGCGGCTCCGACGCCGGCGCCGCCCGCTGCAACGCCGTGCTGAAGGACGACGGCTGGCACATCAACGGCACCAAGTGCTTTGTCACCAACGGCGGCGAAGCGAGCGTCGTCGTCCTCTTCGCCGTCACCGCTCCCGATTCGCCCAAGAATCGCATGTCGGCGTTCATCGTTGAGAAGAACAACACCAAGGGGCTGCGCGTCGGCAAGGCCGAGAAGAAAATGGGCATCAAGGCCAGCAGCACCACCGAGCTGGTCTTCGAAGACGCCGTCATCCCGAAGGACGCCCTCCTCGGCGAAGTGGGCAAAGGCTTTAACATCGCCCTCGCCACGCTCGACGGCGGCCGCCTCGGCGTCGCGGCACAGGCCATCGGCATCAGCCAGGCCGCGCTCGACCACGCCATGAAGTACAGCCAGACGCGG